>CAYHUT010000016.1:0-12087 GCA_964359835.1 Candidatus Woesearchaeota archaeon | reverse complement strand
ATGTTGATAATGATAATATCTGTTTGCGTGGAATAGCCTTGCACGAGCTGAGATTTCTACTAATGAAAACATATAAAAATTTATGGAAAGAACTTTATTCTTATGAAAATCTTTTATTGGCTTTTCAGAAGGCGAGTACTTATAATTTAAGATTAGAAATATCAGAATTATTTGAACAGCTTTTCTCGAATGAAATTTCAGGTATTGAAGTTAATAGGCTATTGCACCAAGAGAAACATATTTATACTAGGAAACATGAGATTTATTTAATTGGTTATGTTTCCAGTATATACAAAAGACATTAACATAATAATAAAAAAATTAATGTCTTTTAGTATAAACTAATAATTTAATAAAAATATATAAGAGGGGTGGAAAATTGCTTAAAAGAGGGGTCGATATTGTCAGAAAGAGAGATGGAAGCCTGGCAAGGTTTGATATTCTAAAGATTAAAACAGCAATATACAAATCAGCCCACGCTGTTGATTATAAAAATGGAAGGATTTTAGATGGATGTATTTTAAATGTTGAAAATTTGGTTGACAACAGGTTCAAGAAAAGAATTCCAACTGTTGAAAACATACAGGATATTGTTGAAGAAGCTTTAATAAAAAAAGGATTGACTAATGTTGCTAAATCTTATATTATTTATAGAGAGAAAAGAAATCAGATAAGACAGTCAAAGATTTTTTACAATGCCAAAGATGATTTGAAATTAAGTGTAAATGCAATTCATGTTTTGCAAAGAAGGTATTTATTGAGAAATGAAAAAGGAGAGATTATTGAAACACCCTCTGATATGTTCAAAAGAGTTGCAAAGGCTGTTGCAAAAGCAGAGGAATTTTATGGTAAAAACGCAGCGGTTCTCGAAGATGCTTTTTATAACATGATGCACAATTTGGATTTTATACCTAATTCTCCAACTTTGATGAATGCAGGCACAAGAAGCGGGCAGTTGAGTGCTTGTTTTGTTTTACCAATTGAGGATTCACTTGCTAGTATTTTTGATTCATTGAAAGCAATGGCTTTGATACAGCAATCCGGCGGGGGAACAGGATTTTCATTTTCAAAGATTCGCGCTTCTGGAAAAATTGTCAGTTCTACAAAAGGAGTTGCTTCTGGTCCAGTTTCATTTATAGAAATTTTTGACAAGGCAACAGACGTGATAAAACAAGGCGGGAAAAGACGCGGCGCTAACATGGCAATCTTGCGTGTTGATCATCCTGATATTGTTGAGTTTATAACTTCTAAAGAACAGGAGGGGAAATTATCTAATTTTAATATTTCAGTTGGAATTACAGATAAATTTATTCATGCGGTTCGATTTAATAAGAAATTTGAATTAATTGATCCTGCAACTAAAAAAGTTGTCAAACTTGTTCGTGCAAGGGAAATTTTCGATTTGATTATTACTTTTGCCTGGAAAACTGGAGATCCTGGAATAGTCTTTTTAGATGAAATAAATAGGAAACATGTTTTGCCGGAAATAATTGAAAGTACAAATCCTTGCGGTGAACAACCCTTACTTCCTTGGGAATCCTGCAATTTGGGAAGCATAAATCTTGTTAAATTCGTTGAGAATAATGGTATTGATTGGAAGAGATTGAGAAGTTGTATTAGATTATCAGTTCAATTTTTGGATAATGTTATTGATATTAATAATTATGTTTTGCCCAAAATAGGAGATTTGACAAGAATAAACAGAAAAATTGGTTTGGGTGTAATGGGTTTTGCCGAGATGTTAATTTTATTAGAAATTCCTTATAATTCTGATAAAGCTTTGAAAATTGGAAGCAATTTAATGAAATTTATACAAACAGAAGCAAGACAAAAATCTTGTGAATTGGGATTAGAGCGAGGAAGTTTCTTGTCTTTTAAACGAAGCAAATTAGCCAAAAAATACAAAGCAATGAGAAATGCAACTGTTACAACAATTGCTCCAACTGGTTCAATTAGTATAATTGCGGGAACTAGCTCGGGAATTGAACCCTTATTTGCAATTTCTTATGTTCGAAATGTTTTAGAAGGCACAAAATTATTTGAAACAAATTCTTTATTTGAGGATGTTGCGCATGCTAAAAATTTTTTTAGTCCAGAATTAATAATGAAGATTACAAAATTTGGAAATTTAAATGGAATCAAAGAGATTCCTGAAGATGTGAAAAAATTATTTTTAACTGCTCATGAGATTTCTCCAGGATGGCATGTTAAGATGCAGGCAGTTTTCCAAAAATATACTGATAATGCTGTTTCAAAGACTGTAAATCTTGCGGAGAATGCAACTATAAAAGATGTTGAAAATGTTTTTTGGCATGCTTACAAATTAAATTGTAAGGGAATTACAATCTATAGGTATAATAGTAAAAGTTCACAGGTCTTGAATTTAGGAGATAAAAAACAAATTGTTTTAGACTCTGAATTTGCAGGTGGTTGCCCAATAACACATTGCGGGAATTAAAATGGATGATAATATAAGAAGAGATTTACTCAATGTTTTGCATGCTGCTCTTAGAGATATCCAGAAAGGTGATATTAAAGGTTTGAAAGAATTGAGCAATATGACTATTCACACGGCAAGCACTGTGCAGGATCATGATTCTATTTCAATTGCTGTTCTAATTTACGCACTTGCCAAGATGTTTGAGAGAAGCAGATATCAAGCGCATCCTGGTTGGTTTGCCTTTTGCAAGGAATGTGTTTCAAAACTTGAGAAAGCTTCTGAAGAGCTGGAACATGGTGAGGATGATGCATTTGAAGAGACTATTCGATTGTATCTTGAGAATATAAATAAACTTGACATGAAATTAAAGGAATATATCCATGATGTTTTGTTAAAAGCAAGAATTACAAAAGGTTCTAGAATTTATGAGCACGGAATTTCAATGGAGAGAACTGCTCACTTGTTAGGAATTTCCCAATATGAATTAATGAATTATACTGGACAAACACACATTGCGGATATGAGGACAAAAGTTTTAATTCCCGTCAGAGAAAGAATGAATGTTGCAAGGAGCTTGTTCAAATGAAATCCCTTGTATTCGATACTAGCAGTTTAATTAGTTTAGTTACAAATGATTTATTGTGGACTCTCAGACCATTAAAAGACAAATTCCAAGGAGAGTTTTTAATTCCCAATTCTGTAAAAAAAGAATTAGTTGATTATCCTCTTACTACAAATAAATTTAAATTTGAGGCAGTTAGAATTCAAAGTTATATTGAAAAAGATATTCTTAAAGTAACTGAAAGAATTGATGTTGCTAGTTTATTGAATTCAGTAAATCATATTTATCAAACAGAAGGTCACGGAATAAATATTTTACACTATGGAGAGATGGAAGCAATTGCTCTTGCTGTTCAAATTAAAGCTGATGCTTATGTTGTTGATGAAAGAACAATGCGCTGGCTAGTTGAAGATCCTGGGGCTTTACGGCAGTTACTTGAGAATAAATTGCATGCGCGTGTTCACATGAATATGGCTCTTGCAAGAAATTTTCGAGATTTTGTAAAAGGTATTAAAATAATTAGAAGCACTGAATTAATAATGGTTGCTTATGAACTTGGAATTCTTGATGAGCTTGTTACTAAAGAGTATGGGGCTAAGGAATTAGTTGATGGTGTTTTGTGGGGGCTTCGCTTGAAAGGGTGTGTTATTTCTACAGAAGAGATAAATGAGTTGATAAGATTAGAAACAAAATAATCCATATAATTAGAAATTTAATAATAACAACATTGATTATTATAACATTGAATAATTTTATAGTATAATGGGGTTTTGCATTTTATCAACAATATAATACCAATGAACTTTGACTAAATCTCCCAAGCTAACATTTTCTACTAATTTTGTTTTTACTGGTCTCATTTTGTGGCTGTTTAGCATAACTGTTGCTCTGTAATCTTCGTGCATATCAATTACCTGTGCTTCCTGAATTCTGCAGAAATCTTTCAATCCTTCTGGAATAGATTCACGATGACTTACAAAATCATTATGCAACTCTAAGAAATATTTTTGGATATTTTCATTGTTGAATTCACCAAGTGTTATTACTTCATTATATTCCTCTTTGAAAATTCTTTCAAGAGCAGGTCGTGGAATAATTCGATTTTCTAAATAAGATTTTTCTAAGTAATCAGCGGTTTGCTGAGGAATTTTTTTTTGTAGAATTAAATAGAACGTACAAGGTAGAGCATATTTTAAAAATAATCGTTCAGGTGCTTCTGATGTTATTGTTGGGGAATATTCCATTTCGTGAATTAAATTGATTGCTGACTTATAAGGATTATTGTAAAAGAGTAATATCGTTATCTTTTTAAATAGTGTAAAACTTCTAATAATATAGTTGGGGGTGTAGTATAACCTGGCTAGAATAGGTGGCTCCAATATAATGGAGCGATGAGCTGAAAAGCAATGATATAAACTAATTATCGCTTATGAAGAGACCATCTGATCAGGGTTCAAATCAAATCCAAGGATTTGAAGCTTAAGGGACATGCGCTTCGCTTAGTCCCAAGGCAAACCATCTTTTGATTTGTGAAAGTCCCTGCACCCCCATTTTTACTAAACACTAAAAAATGCAAAGCATTTTTGGTGCGCAGAAAAGCAATGCTTTTCTAGCGAATGGGGTAAAGGTAAGGAGCATGCGTTCGCTTTGCTCACTTATGCTAAAAAATGCAAAGCATTTTTGGCATGCTGAAAAGCTTCGCTTTTCATCAGCTCCTTTATTTCTTTTTGTTAATCTTCTGTTTTGATACTTGGAAAATAATTGCTTTGCTTTTATGTAACTACTACAAAATTACTACATATCGAAACATTTATATATTAGCAGGGATGCTTATATTGATTATCTAAAGGGGTTTAAAGTCAGAATACTAAATTACAAATTGTTTTAGTATCGCGAAAACTGGAGGTTTTCAATGATGAAAATGATAAAAATGGAAAACATTTTTAGCATGCCGAAAATTGGTAAACAATTTTCCAGCAAAATGTTATCACTAATATTGGTATGTTTATTCTTAGTTACAGGTGTTTTAGCAGCCACAGTTACAATAAGCCCTAATCCTGCACAGGACAGCGATGATTTAACTTGCGCTGTTGATGGAAAGACAAGTGGTTTTTTATATTACTGGTTAATTGATGGAAGTCAAGCTGGTTCAACTAATCCATTATCTGCTTCAAGAACACAAACAGGCGATAATGTTGTTTGTAAAGTTTATGCTCCTAGTCCTTTTGGCGAACCAATATATATGGGTCAAACAAGTATAAGAATTTTAACAGATAATAATAATCCTACAGTCACAATTAATTCACCAAATGATAATAGTATTTTTGGTGTTGGAGATTCAATAAATTTTAGAGCATCTGGTTGGGATGTAGATGGAGATAAAATCACATATTCATGGAATTTTGGCGATGGTTCAAGTTCAACTGGAAGCAATGCAAATCATGTTTATACTAAAGAAGGAAATTACAGAGCAATTGTATATGCTGTTGATAGCAAGGGTGCAGTTGGATCTGATTCAGTTAATTTAAGAATTTCAAAAAGTGCAGCAAATCATGCTCCTGTTGTTTCAATAAGTTATCCGGCTGATGCTGACAAATTCACAGCAACTTCAGCAATAACGTTCATTGCAAAAGCAACTGATGAAGATGGAGATGTTTTAACTTACTCATGGAATTTTGGCGATGGTTCAACAAGCAAGGAAGCAAGACCAACTCATACTTATGCAAGATCAGGAAATTACAATGTTCAATTACAAGTTAGCGATGGAAAATTAAGTGCTAGCGATTCAGTAAGATTAAATGTTATCAATAAAATATACAATGTTAAAGATTTACATACTTACAAAGATGAATATAAAACTCAATCAAGTTTATTCTACAGGGGAAATGCATTATATGCTAAATTCTCAGTTGTAGATTTAACTAACAAAGCAGTTACAGATCTTGATGTTGATGCCTACATGTATAATGCAAATTCAGGCTCAGGAAGAGTTTATTTAAGCACATTCACAGGAATAGCAGATGGAAAAACTATTTTTGATGGAGAACCATTAATGAGAAGCGATGGGAGTTATTACTTTAAATTAAATAGTTTACCTCTTGATGACGCTTTGTTGGGAAGAGATGTTGTTTTTGTAATTGCTTACAAATTGCCAAATGGCGGTGGACAAGAGCAGGTTTATGTAACTGTATTAAATAATCCTGTTGAATTAAAAACATTTCCAATTGTAACTGTACCATTAAATGGTTTCACAAGCTTGAAACTTGATGATTTTGTTTACGATAAAGAAACAGCTGATTCACAGATTAAATGGTCATTCAATGGAAATAGCAATATCAAAGTTTCAATTAATCCAACAACTAGAGTTGCCACATTCAGTTCAACTGTTCCGGGCGTATCTGAAAAAATAACTTTTACAGCTAATGATGGCGATGGAAGTATTGTTTCAAAAGTATTAACAGCCAAAGTTATAGGTGAAGATGTTACTTTACTTGATGCAAATATTGCTGGCGGCGATAGGGTTGTTTATGTCGGTGATAATGTATTTTTTGATGGCTCTGCAAGTAAAGGACCAATCACAAATTTCAAATGGACTTTTGATGATGGTTCGGTTGTTAATGGAAGAACTACAAATAAAGTAAGTCATGTTTTCACATCAATTGGCGTTTATACTGTCGATTTGACTGTATCTTTATCAGATAGAGCATCTAATTCAGATAGCGTTAAAATAACTGTATTAGAGAAAAATAATCAAAACACAAATGACAATCCTGTAGATGATTACAGCACAGAAGATCGCGAAAAGAAATTCGCATACATGCAAGGTACAACTCATAACTTCGACTTCAGTAAATTAACACCATTATATTACCAGTCAAGTTATAATGCAGGAACTAATGTTAGAATGGTTGTTGAATTAAAGAACTCCGGTTTCGCAGATGAAGATTTAGAATTTGAGCTTTATCTTGTTGGCGAGAACAGACAATTGTTCAGCAACGTTCACCTTGATGTTGGCCAAAATAAGATTATATCCGCTTCTGTCTTTTTACCAAAAGACTTAGAATCAGGAGTATATGTTATTAAGGCTGTTGCATCAAATAACGAGGACAGCGTGCAAAAAATTGCATACTGGCCAATTGTTGTCACTCAATAAGTAGTTACTACCGAAAGGTTTATAAAGAAGTTATAACTACATAATGACAACACAATTATACTAAACCATTCAAAGGGGAGGGTTTAAAAACAAAAATGAAAAATACAATAAAAACATTATTAGTGTTGATACTAGCTTTAGTATCTGTTACTATCGTAACAGCTGCTGATTTTAGCATTAACCGTGTCGATGTAGACGGTGTTACTGTTAGTTCAAGTGGTAATGCAGTTTATGTTGAGAGAGGAACAACTGTTCCGGTAACAGTTTATATGTCCGGCAGCACAACTGGGAAAATAGCATATGATGCTAGAGTCCAAGCTTATATCGGCGGCTATGAATATGGTAAAGTAGAAGATGTTTCTGATATTTTCGAAATCATACCAAATGTTTCATACAAACAGACATTAAAACTTAAATTGCCTGAAGATATGATGGCAACAGACAAATACACATAGAATATTGAAATATTCGATGATGACCAAAGCACTAAAAGAACATACACCTTATTTGTTAAGGAAGCTAGACATTTAGTAAGTCTTTACGATGTCATTGTTAATCCAGTTTCAAATGTACAAGCTGGCCAACCTTTATTCGTTACTGTTAGAGTAGAGAATATGGGCGACAATGTTGAAGATTCAATAAAAGTCACTGCTAGCATGCCAAAATTAGGTATTGAAGCATCTGAATATGTAGACCAGTTAATCAGAGAGAGAGATGAAAATCAAAATGATAATCATGTAACAAAGAGAGACGCTGCATCTACAAATGAATTGATGTTAATGATACCTGAAAATGCACAAGAAGGCGATTATGAGCTTAGTGTTAAATTAAACTACAATAGAGGCTATGGTGCTTCAAACAGTGCTGAAGACGAAAAACTTTTAATAGTTCACGTCAAAAGCGCTAAACAAACAACTGGCACAGCAACAGCTTCAGCTCTTATAAATGTAGACAATACAAATCAAAGAGCAGCTATTGGTGAAGGCGCAGTTTACAAGGTTAGTATTGCTAATCTTGGAAAAGAAGCTCAAACATACAGTGTTGAAGTATTAGGTGTTGGTTCATGGGGAACTTCAAGAGTTGACCCGCAGAACTTAATAGTACCAACTGATAAAACTGGCGAAAGTCTTGTTTATGTCAGCCCAGCTGAAAATGCTGAAGCAGGCGTAAAGACATTCACAGTTAGAGTAAAAGATTCAGCAGGTATTGTTGTAACTGAAAAAACTTTAACATTAGATGTTGTTAACGCACAAGCATCTACTGGAAGCTACGAAGCTTTCAAGAAAGTCCTTGAAGTAGGATTCATCGCACTATTAATTATCTTAGTCGTAGTAGGAATTGTCCTAGTAGCTAAGAAATTAGGTGGATCCGGCGACTCAGTCGAAGGACAAACATATTACCAGTAAAAACATCAGGGATTAAATCCTCCCTTTTTTTATTTTTTATTCTTATTTTTATTCTTATTTAAAAATTAAAAATGGCAGAAAAAAATAAATTAACATTGGAAGAAAATGTTTTTAAAATTTGCGACTTGCTTTTTATGCCAAGTTCTTTTTTAAGATTAGCATATAAACAAAGTAAAGAAGGAATGTGGAAAACAAAAGAAACAGATTCAACATTTCAGCAAGAATTCCTTAAATTTTATCCATATATATCTGCATCATCTTTAGAAGGTTTTAGGCTATATGGGTATTATGAATTATTACATAGATTTTTTTGAATATATATTTTTTTATATACACCACCATCCTTATGTTTTACACCAATTATCTTTTTAAATAGAGAAAGATGAAACAATTCATCAAAATTCAAGGGTGGTTAATGATGAATATGAAAAAAACATGTGTAAACTATTTTATAGCCGTTATCTTAATACTTTCTATGGTACAAATAACATTAGCAGCTTCAGTCATTGAAGTAACAAAACAAGTTGAACAAACTAGTTTGTGCCCTCGTGAAACTGGATTATTTACAGATGTTGTAAAAAATGTAGATAGTAAAGCAAGGGAATTTACAATTACAACAAAAGGCAGCGCATCTGCATGGGCAACAAGTATTCCAAATGGATTTGTTTTATTGCCTGGTGAATCTAGAACTGTTTATGTTTATGTTACTCCTCTTAGGGATACCATTCCTTCAAATTATGATTTAGCAGTAACTGTTACAAGTTTAGGGGAAACCAAAGAGATAATACACAAAGTTATTGTTAAGAAATGTTATGGTTCAACTTTATCTGGCACAGAGTCAGTATTAAGAAGCTGCCCAAATGGGGTTGCAAAATATGACATGACTTTAAGCAACAATGGCGAATACAAAGAGAGTTTTGTTATAGAAGCAGATGGTCAAATCAAAGATAAATTAACTTTAAGCGATAAACTTGTTGTTCTTGAAAAAGGCGAAACAAAGAAAGTTGTTGCTTATGTAAAAGCACCTGCTCAGGATGGAAGTTATAGCTTTAATGTAAAATCCACAGGACAGATTGGCGGAACATTAGAATCATTCAATGCTGTTATAAATGTTGATCCATGTTATGCATTTTCAATGGATATCCAAGGAAATAATTCTTATACTATGTGTGAAAGAACTTTATTATCAATACCAATTAAGGTAGAAAATAAAGGAACTGTACAAAATACTTATGATTTAAAAGTTGATGGACCAGAATGGGCAAAATTAGATAAGAACCAATTTGTTTTAGAAGCTGGTGAAAAAGAATTTGTTACATTAATGGTTGCTCCTACTTATGGTGTAGATGGAAATTTCAATGTTAAATTTTCAGGAATACCTCAGAAAGGAGATTTAAAAGCTTATTCAGAATTTAGTTTTAATGTAAGAAAATGCCATTCTGTCAAGGCTGAATTTTTACAGCAGAATGTAACAGTATGCAATGGGTTATCTAATTCATTTGAGGCTGTTGTTACAAATGATGGGGAATTCAAGAAACAATATGCTGTTGATTTTGAAGCACCAAGTTGGATTACAAGCAAAGATGTAACTGTTTCAAGATTATTTACATTAAATGCTGGAGAACAGAAAAAGTTTTCATTTTTTGTTAGTCCTAGTGAAGATGTAAATGAAAGTGCTCATCTAGTTAATTTCAAAGTAGTTGCTGTTGATGACTCAAAAGTATCTGTATTCGCAAATACTCAGACTAATGTAAATAATTTAGCACCTAAATCCTGCTATAAACCTAGCATTAGCACCCAATTTGAGAATATAATTGTATATTCGGATTCATCTGTTACAATGCCTTTAGTAATAAAAAATGAAGGTCTTGCAAAAGTAAATTATGAGGTTTTATTATCTGGTACAGCTTCAAACTTTGTAAAATTAGTTCCAGCTGTTTTAGAAGTTGATGCAGGTAAAACTGAGACATCTTACTTGTATATTGCACCAACACCTCATCTAGCTCTTGGCGCTTATGATGCATTGATTTCATTAAAATTGAAAGATGGTTCATTCTTAATAACAAGAAAAATACCAATAATAATTACAAATGATAAATCATTAGTAACACAACTTGCTCCTGCGGGCGATATTCAAGCTGTTGTTCTGATTGAAGACAAAGGGCTATCAAGTTTAGATAAATTAAAAGTATGGTTTAGCCGAAATTTTGGATTAACTAAACAAGATAACACTGAAATTACTGGGATTGATCAGGAAATTGTGGAAGCACAAGCTGAAGTAAAAGCATTAGATACATCACAGGAATTAACTGTTGAAGAACAGACTGTAAATACTGAAGAAGGTGCGATTGTTGTTCAGGATGCTGCTCAGGGAAGCTTGAAGGATAAAGTTCTAGCTTATAAGTATTATATTTTAACAGGAATAATTGTCTTGTTATTGTTAATAATACTTGTCAGAGTTGATTTCTTCAAGAAGATGAATAACTTCTTTTCTGATGATGACGAGGAATAAATTCCTTTTATTTTTCTTTTTTAATTATTTCTTTTTTATTTAATTTACTTTAATTTTTTAATTATTCCATTCTCTTATCTTTTCTTTAATCTTTTATTGTTCTTTCTATTAGTAACATTTATATTGTTTAATTTCTGGATAAAGATGAAAAGAGGATGGTTGCCAGTTATCACAGTTTAACAATTGAAGATGCCCTTAAGGCAGTTGGAAGTTCTTTAGAAGGTTTAACGGCTCAGGAAGCTGAAAAAAGGCTTGGTGAGTATGGTTATAATGAGTTGCAAAAAGAGAAGGGAGTTAGTGCTTGGGAAATTTTCTTTAGGCAATTTACAAGTTGGTTAGTCATACTTTTAATTATTGCAGGTGTTTTATCTTTATTTGTAGGAGATTTAGTTGAATCCATTGCAATATTTGTTATTGTGATTTTAAATTCATTATTTGGTTTTTTTCAGGAATATAAGGCTGAAAAAGCAATTGAAGCTTTACAGAAATTAGCTGAGCCCTATGCTCGTGTTATTCGTGATGGGAAAGAGATTAAAATATTGGCTAAGAAACTTGTTGTTGGAGATATAATTCTGTTAGAAGCAGGGGATATTGTTTCTGCAGATTCAAGATTAATTAAGGAATTTAATTTACAGGCTGATGAAGCTTCTTTAACTGGAGAGTCTGTTCCTGTTAGCAAAAAAATTGATGTTTTAAAATCAAACATATCTGTTTTTGATAGAAAAAATATTGTTTATAGCAGTACAAGTATTAGTTCTGGCAAGGGAAAAGCTGTTGTAATTTCAACTGGAATGAATAGCGAGATTGGAAAAATTGCTAGGACAATACAATTTACAAAAGAGTCTGAAACACCATTACAGATTAAATTCAAGGAAATGGCTTCACAGATTTCAATTGCTTTTGTGATTTTAGTTGCTTTTGTTTTTATTTTTGGATTTTTCTTTTTACAAAATTCATTAATGGAAATGTTTTTGTTTTCATAGACATTAGCTGTTGCTGTTGTTCCTGAATCTT
>CAYHUT010000015.1:0-12225 GCA_964359835.1 Candidatus Woesearchaeota archaeon | reverse complement strand
GTTGGTATAGCCCAAGTAGATACACAAAATAAATCTAAAAAATAATTTTTTAGGAAATTAAGCAGCGGCTTTTTGAGTTTCAGCGACTTCTGCTTTTGGCTGGATGTTCCAAGCTTCTTCTATTGATTTAGAACCTTCTTTTAGAATTTTTGTATTAAGCTGAACGATTTGAACTGTTATTGTATTAGCAACAACTGTTTTTTTCATTCTTAAGCCCCTAGAAGCGCGAGGCATCTTTATGCATGGGCCTTCGGACAATAAAATTTGTTTCTTGCCTATGCCTGGTAAATCATTTCTAATTGGGCATCCGGATATATCTGAACCGCCAGTAATTTCAAGTTCATAACCTTCTAATCCTAAGTCTTCACCTTGGATTTTATCCTTTACTTTCATATTTATATAAGGATTTTCAGGTAATACTTTTTGGTATGTTTTTCCTGTCTTTGGATTTGATACAACTATTTTTAATTCTGTCATTTTATCTTATCTCCACCTGATCTAAGTTTATTAAACACCCCAAACTGGATTGTCTTTTCGCCTAATTTCGGCTATCTCTTTTAGAATTTGGACTTCGTCATCCTTTAAATACTTTTTCAATGCTTTATAGGCCTTAAATTCCTCTTCAGTTATATTAGAGATTAATATATCCCCTTCTTTAATTTGCCTACCAAATGTGACATCCGGCATTGAGGCAGCGACTTGCTGGCCTTTCTTAGCTTCTTGTATTTCTTCACCTTCACTTTGTATTGATTTGATACGCCAAATTGTGACACATGTTTCTTTTATCATAGGGGTATTTGCTTTTAATGTACCGCCCATTACTTCCACGCCTGCAACAGCGGGATTTGATTGTCTAAATATGTAACCTGGTATAATATGAACCTTGCATGGTTTTGTTAAATTTTTCATTGATTTTGATTCAAGGGATTGCCTTTTATCGGTGTGCCATGCTTCAAATTTTTCAAGTAAGGTGTAAATAACATTGTCTGTGATTACTTTCGGGTTTGTTGAATCATAATGTTTTACATTGAAACCAAGAATAACATGATTTAATGGATCTGAATCTGCAAGTGCTTCTGAGATATCTTTTTTAGTTATATCTCCTGTTGAGGCTTTTCTGATTTTGATGTTTTTTTCTTTTAATATGTTAATTAAACCTTCAAGACTGCCTAGTGAATTTGCTTTGATTATAACACCTGTATTATCTAATTCAAATGTTATTTCTTCTGTTTCCTTTCTTATTTCTTCCTTTGCCTTTTCAAGATTTTCATTTGCAACTCTTATTGGCATTCCAGGAATTGCTTCAGGAATATTCTGTGCAGCTATTTTTATTCCAATTGCAGCATATGCTTCCTTTATTGATTTCAATGAATTTTTTTCTGGCAGGAATAAAGCTTTTACTTTTGTTACAATGGGTTCGTGCAATGTTCCGATTATTATTTGGTCGCCAACTGCAATTTTACCGTCGTAAATTATTGTATCTAAAGTCAAACCAAGACCCTTTTCTTCAACAACTTCTAAAATAGTTCCTTTTGCTGGCGATTCCATTTCGCATTGCAAACAATTTTCAAGGAATCTTTGGGCTAAACCTGCGACTATCATTAATAGTTCTGGAATTCCTTCTAAAGATTTAGCGACTGTTGGAATTAATGCTATTTGTTTGGTATAATCATCTACTCTGTCAAATCTGTCAGAATTAAAACCAAGATTGGATAGTTGAGCAGCTATTTCGTAAGTTTTTGTTTCAAGAATTTTTTGAACTTCTGGAGATTGTGAGCTTATATTAGGCATTAAGAATTTATCAGGTTGGGATTTCCATCCATGAATTAAATCAATTTTATTCAATGCAATTATAAAAGGTGTTTTTGTTTCCTTTAGAATTTCAATTGATTCAATTGTTTGGGGCATGACCCCTTCGTTGATATCAATAACTACAATTGCAATATCTGCCAAAGAACCTCCGCGTTTTCTTAGTGTTGTAAATGCTTTGTGACCTGGTGTGTCTAAAAGTAATAACCCTGGAATTTTAATTTTTGTTGTATCTAATAAGGTTTTACATATTCTTTTGATTACTTCTATTGTGACTGAATAAGCTTTAATGGACTGGGTAATTTTGCCAGGTTCGGATTCGACTATTGAGCTTTTTTTGATGCCATCGACTATTTTAGACTTGCCAGCATCAACATTCCCCATAATACTTACTATTACTTGCCTTAACATTTTGACCTCATTTATCGTCTCTGTTTAATATTGTGGAGAGGAATTAATATATAAAATAGTTGGATGCATAGATTACTATGGAGTAACAACATAATCGAAATGTTTATAAATGATTAGGGCTTACTTAATTATCCGGTTAAAATGACAAAGAGAAATAGTAGCCCTAGTATAAAAGCCTTAATTGAGAAATCAGGTCTAAGATTAAAAGATTTTGAAATAATGGATAAAAAGGGTTTAATAACAAAACCATTTGAGGAAAAAAGAGCATGTATTATTAGTGTGGATGGAAGTAATGGTACTGGAAAAACCACTCTTGTAAAAAATTTAGAGACTATGTTTATTAATGATAAAATTCTCGTTTCTACTATAATTGAATCAGATCGTAATCCTTTTAAAGAAGCAAAAGCCACTTATGAAAAAAATCTTTCATTATATGGCCTTAATTCTGCAAATGAAGAAATAATTGGAATGTTACACGGACTTGGCAGAGCACATTTAATGGACCTTATAGAATCTAATGGACTTAGAAATACCTTCCAAGAAGGAGTTGTTTTATATGAAAGAACATATATAGATTCATTTAACCATCAGCTTGCTCATTATAATAAAAGAATAAATACTATTGTGGATGAAAAATTAAGAGTTAATGCAAACATTAGAAAATATACTAAATTTAAAGATTTTATTGCACGCAACAAGGGTTATTATTTTATTGCAGATTGTGCAATTATTTTGCTTTGTGATACTGAACCTTTAAAAGAAAGAATTAAAACAAGGTATGCTGAAGAGGGAAGGCCTGTTGAAAAAGGCGTTCTTGAGGTTGTTGAAGATATGGAATTTGCATCTAGGGAACTTTCTACAAAAATACCCAAATGTTATATTGTTGATACTACTGCTCTCACTAAAGATGAAGTTAGTTCTAAAGTCCGCGATTATTTAGTCGGTTTAAATCTCAAAGAAAGATTTCACTTGTAATGATGTCTTAAAAATGTTTTTGAAATTTGCGAGGTCAAATCTGCAGCATTTTTCATTTTTTCAATCATAATCTGAGATGTTTTAGGGAGATATTTTGAAAGACTTTCAAATTCTTCAAATAGTTCTTTTCTTTCATTTATCAAATCAATTGCAGAATTAATATTTTTAGTATAATTTGCTTTCATTGTTTCTTTATAATATTCTACAAGTTTTTTATAAGCTGCAATAACTTTTGGATTTGTTTTAACAGGAGTATATCTCGGAATTCTTTTTATTTGATTAGCAACTCTTTCTAAAAAAGTTGTAAGCTCCCAGTAATATAGCATTTCCCCAATATCAATTTTTAATGTGGTTCTATTTTCTGGTTTTTGTGCGCATTTTATTGTCCTAAATATAAGATGATACATTCTTGATATATCTGTGTCTTTTTGTTTTAATATTTCTATATAATCTCCCTTTCCAAGCATATTATTCTCAGCATCTTCAGCCATGGAAATTACAATACGATCTATTCTTCTAACAGATTCCTGCAATGATGCTTCTTGTAAGTTTACGAATTCTCTTAATATTATTCTTTGAGGAGTTTGTTCAATCATTTCCAAAGCAATAAAATTTTTTGTTAATTCCCTTATTTTTTGTGTTTCTTTATTGATATTACTTCCAATAATTGTTATCTGATCAAATCCATTAATATAAGCAGCTGTTAAATGTGTTCTTAGATATTTTAATGTTTTAAGTTTGTCTAAATCTATTGTTACTTCGGATATTGTTGTTTTATCTTTTTTTATTTCATTGGGGGAAATTAGTATTGTTGAATCCTGTTCTACAATGTTTATTACATCGCCTTTTTTTAACTTATTTGCTTTAATCCACTTGGTTGGAAGAGAAATTACATATGAATTTTCCCCGAATTTTATAAGTTTTCTGTAGTCCATTTTGTTCAATATATACTGGTTGACTTAAATTTTTATTATCTTGTTTAAGTCAATGGTATATACAAAAGACATAAATATCTTTTAGTATATATGTACTATATGTAATATATACATCAACTATTTATAAGCTTAACGCTTACATATAGTAAGGTATTGCGGGGTGGTAGCCATGAGATTTAACAGAGAGATAGAGAGGGAGAATAGCCGAGATAACGTAGAGCTTTTTGATGAAGAATTGGAGAGCGATATGGTGTCTGAAGAAGAATGGGGTTTCAATGTAGGTTACTACGGAGACCTTTAGTTTTGTTTTTAAACTACTTCTTTTTCTTTTTTAATTGAAAAAATATCGTTTTTTCTTAGAATAATTGTGGTTTTTTTAAGAGAATAAATATCTGATTTTTTAGGGTTTAGCTTTATCATAAACTGAATAAAAATATTCTTTAAAATTATCTGCAAGCTCTTGTGATTTTATTAGAAAACCCATTGGTCTTTTCCAAGAGATTATTAGAATTTTGTCTTTACAGATATCCATCGTAGGGGGTATTGGAAAGTTAACATACTTCATTTTTGTCCAAGGGGTTTGTTTTATCCCTTTTGTGCCCCTATATGACTCAAATGTCAAACCTTTCAAATCTACACCTGATTTTTTAAATTTCTTTGCTATTATTAAATAAAATTCTTCTACTTGTGTAGCATATTCTTTAGGGGTATTATAAAAGAATAGAAAATCTTCATCCCTTTTTACATCTTGTAGTATTATTTCATAAGCACTTCTTAAGCCAGCCTTTCCAACAAAAATTTCTGCTTCCTCCATAATCTCTTTTGATATCGAACCGATAGCCTTTTTGATAGAAGAAAGCATCTCTTTTTGTTTATCCAATTCTTGTTGTTTATTCGCTAAGTAAACCTCAATATTTTCAATATTTGTTGCTTGAAAGTATTTTGTTTTCTCTTTGAGAATATAAGTTACAAGACCTTTATTTATTAAACGTTCAAGAATTTCATAAATATTTGAATATGCAACACATGATTCTTTTACTATAGGTCCGACGGTACTTGAACCCTTTTTTAATAATGCATAGTACACCTTAGATTCCCCTTCAGTAAGCCCAAGTTTTTTTAGTTGTTCAATCATATTATTAGTTAAGATATTTGTTATATAAATCTTTCTATTATACACCCTGTACAGGGGAGATAATATTTATATTCTATTCTGTATTAACTCTCTAATGGCAACGATGAAAAAAAATTCAGATTGGAATCTACTTGCGGTATTTATACCAATTGTTGGGCCAATTCTAACTTTTTTTGTATATAATACCTATAACATATCTTTGGGTAAACTAAGTAGAGAAGATGTTATAAAATATCTTAGTAATGTTGAGAAACAACAATTATCATGTTGTAATAACTCTTATGAGATGGATAAAAAAGTATGCAGTGAAATACTCAAGCAAGGAGTTGTTTTAGGATGTCTTGAAAAGCGTGTAAAAGAAAACTCATATCAAGAAAGTGTAGAATGTGAGCATAAAGCAGATAGATTATATCACCTTTGCAAATCTTCAGTATTGGATATAACTTCTGAAAGATTGGGTATAAAATGAAAACATTAGAAAAAGTATTAAAATATGGTAAATATTTAGCGGTAACCACTGCCATTTTAGGAAGTATAACTCTAATTGGTTATTGCACTAGTAATCTCAGTAAGACTCTTAACGCACAAAGACAAAATATTGAAGAAAATCTAGATGAAGCAGGTAAAAAACAGTTATCATCTTGTGAGAATTATTATGAATTAGATAGAAAGGTTTGTAATAAATTATATACCTCTGAAGTTATGTTAAATTGTTATAAGAAGCATTACACAAATGATGGCCAATGTGAACTAGACAAGCAATGCCTAAAAAAAGTAGATCAGGCATATCATTCATGCAGGTATTATGCTCTAAAATCTGCTTCTCTAAGATTAAAGGGAGAAGATTGTATTACTAGTCTATGCTCTAAATAAATAGTAGTTTATTCACTAGAATAATAGCTGTTTATTTTAATTCAATGTTAGAAAAATAGTGAATTATTTCACATAACAATATGTTCGTGAACTGTTTTATAAGAATGTAATTCTTTATCTGAGAACCATAATGCAACTTTTGTTTCTGCTGTAGGCGTTTCGGCGCTCACCCGCAGTCGAGGCAGGCACTCGCTTTGCTCGACCATGCAATTACATAACAATATGTTCATGAACTGTTTTGTATGTGTGTAATTCTTTATCTGAGAACCATAATGCAACTTCTGTTTTAGCTTCTTCTTTGTTGCCTGAAGCGTGAATGGCATTTGGAATTGTTCTTTTGTTTTTGTCAGCGTAACCATAACTCATGTGGCAAAAATCTCCACGAATTGTTCCTGGTAAAGCTGCGCGAGGTTCTGTTGCACCGACCATTTTTCTTACAATTTCAACAGCTTCTATTCCTTCCAAAGCAATTGCGATAACTGGGCCTGCTGTTATGAAATCAAGAAGCATCATTCTAACATGTTCACCGCGTCTTATTGCAATATCTTCAGTGTAATGCTTTTTTGCGAATTCCTTGTCAACCCATTGCATTTTCATTCCAATAATTTTTAAACCGGTTCTTTCAAATCTAGAAATGATTTCTCCGGATAAACAGCGTTGAACAGCATCAGGTTTTATTAGAATAAGTGTGCGCTCTATCATGCTGAAAAATCCTCCTGGATTTTTGGCATGCTAAAAATTAAAATTTTTATCATCATTACTTCTTAACTTGTTTCGCGGGAAAAGCTTCTGGCTTTTCAGCGCCTCGAAAATCTTTGATTTTCTTAGGCTTTCTTACCCAACCTGTGTAAGCTGGATCTCTTTTTAATTTAAGCATGTTTTTCTCACATTTTTTCTTGTCAAAATATAAGATACGCCCATCATTCTTAGCATAGATTGTTCCTGTGCCTAGTGGAATTAATTTATTGCAAAAACTACATTTTGGCATTTTTACTCCTTATTTTTTTCCTTGTGATAATTTTCTGGCTTCAATTTCTGTTTCTCTAAGCATGATTATGTCTCCAATTCTAATTGGGCCTTTGACATTTCTTCTTATAACTCTTTTAGCATCAGGACCTTCTAAAACTCTGCATCTAACCTGCATAGCTTCTCCTCTCATGCCTGTTCTTCCAACAATCTCTTCAACTTCAGCAGGAGTTGCATTTGTAAATGATGTACTCTTGGCTTGCTGTTGCTGTACTTGTGGCTGAGGAGTATCTTTGCCTTCAGGCTTTTTATCTTTAACATCCTTAGATTCAGGTTTAGATTTTTGGTCTTTTGCCATTGTGATTATGCTTTAAGTTTTGCAGCGATTTCTTTTATTAATGCTTTTGCTTCGCCTTCTTCTGTAATTGCAATTGCGCTTGTTGGTACTGTTAAACCAGCTGCTGCACCCAATTCTTCTTTAGAGTTTACAATTACTACGGGTATTCCTTTTTCTTCGCAAAGAATAGGTAAATGCATTATAATCTCTTTAGGATTAGTGTCTTTTGCTACGACTACAAGTTTAGCTGAACCACGTTCAATTGCTTTTGTAGCTTCGTTAACGCCCTTCTTTAATTTTCCAGATTTCTTAGCTGCTTCAACGGCTTCGTAAGCCTTTTCAACAACTTCTTTTGGTAATTCTGTGTTTAAGTCCATTGTTTAACCTCCAATACTATCATTGGTTATTGTTTTGGAATTTTAAAGGGTTTATAAAGATTTAGGTTGGTGGATTTTTACATTAATTAAAAAAATAAAAAATATCGAAGAAATAAAAATAAAGTTAAATAAAAAAATTATCTTCTCTTCTTTTTGGTTTTATGCGCTTCTAGGATTTTATCTATTTTTAGCTCTAAAGCAGCTAATTTGGTTTCAAGGAAATAAACCTTTCTTAAGCCGTAAATAATTCCTGCTAATGCGCCCAGAATAATATATAATATTATTATTGTTTGATCCATTTTTTCACCTCTATATATCTATATTTTTAAAGTATAATTTATTTATAAGGGTTTTGGTAAAGAAAATATTTACTAACCATTAAAAATCAAAGATTTTTAAGGTTTTTATTTAGATTTAAGAAGGGATTTACTTATAACCGCGCAAAAACAATAAATTTATATTCAAAACCGCGCAAAAACCTATTTTGTATTTAAAATCTCCATTTTGAGTTACTTGATAACCGCGCAAAGCAAAGATTTAAATAGTATTAATCCCGCATATTTCTATGGTTTGGACTAAACCTAAAGGGCATAGTAAATTTAAAGTAGATTGGGCTGGAGATATTCTAATAAATGAAATAAGTTCACATGAAGAAATTGAGAAAGCTCTTGAGATATTGGATAATTGGAGGGCAATTCATAGGTATCCTATGCATATTTTTAAGAAAAGATTAAAAAGTGTTTCTGAAAGAATAGACAAAGGGGCATTGGCTGTTCAAAGATTAAAAAGATTACCTTCTATTTTAAAAAAGTTAAAAAGAAAATATTATGGAAATGTATCCACTATGAAACTCTCTCAAATGCAAGATATTGCAGGATGTAGGGTGGTTATGAGCAATGTTGAATTAGCAAGAAAATTGCATAAAGAGGGATATATTCGTGGAGATTTAAAACATAAAAAAGTGAATGAAAAAGATTATATTACTACTCCAAAAAATGATGGATATAGGAGTATTCATTTGATTTATAGATATAAAAGTGATAAAGAAGGAAAGAAAGATTATAATGGATTGCTTGTAGAAATTCAAATAAGATCCAAATTACAACACTTATGGGCAACAGCAATAGAAACAGCAGATTTCTTTACTGGACAAGCCATTAAATCTAATGAAGGTCAAAAAGAATGGATGGAGTTTTTTAAATTAGTAAGTTCGGCATTTGCTATTATGGAATCTACTCCTCTTGTTCCCAATACTCCTTCAGAAGAAAAAGAGTTATATGCCCAAATTAAGAAAAAAGAAGAAGAACTTAATGTAATAAAAATTATGAATGGATGGACACAAGCGGTTCAGGTATTTGAAAAAGCATCAAAGAAAAAACCAAATTTAAAGTTTTTTTTGCTTGAGTTAGATATTTTAGGAGAAAAACTAAATATAACGGGGTATAGGGAAGGACAAGAAGAAAAAGCAATATTGGATTATGCTAAGGCTGAAAAAAGAAATCAGGGAAAAAAAGAATATGATGTTGTTCTTGTAGGGGTAGATGCTTCAAATGATTTAAGAAAGGCTTACCCTAATTATTTTGCAGATACTAAGGAATTTTTAGAAAATTTGAAAAAAATATTAAATAAAATATAAACTCACTCTTCTAATAGAACTCTAATCATTGCACCGAAAGCTGGTCTTGTGATAAATACACCAATTGTGACTCCGGCTAATGTTACTAGTGCGAAACCTGTTAATAAACCAGCACCTGCTTTTAATAATGGAAGCATTGCAGCAACAATTGTTGCATAAGCTGCTAGAATAACAAAGAATGCTTTTTTGATTCTTGCTTTTACATTTGCAGATGAATCTGATTTTTCTCCGTGAATTACTTCATCTGTAATCATGATTTGATTGTCAACGCCTGTCCCCACTGAGGCCAAAATAGCAGCAATAGCTGCAACATCAAGATTATATTTGAATAAAGCAGCTAATCCAAGGATAATGAATATTTCGCTTAAAATGGTGATTATCATTGGAATAACAATTTTTAATTTTCTGTATCTTATTAAAATTATTAAACCAACAACAAGTGTTGCAAGCAAGCCAATAAATAAAATATTATTGATAAATGCCTGGCCTAATGAAGGTGAGATTGTATCTAATTTAACAATTTCAAGCTGTGTTGGTAATGAACCTGTTAAAAGAACTGTTTGTAATTTATTTCTATTTGCAATTGCATTTTGTTGCGCTTCCTTTACGGTTTTTCCTGTGCCTGGGCCAGAGATAGTAACTCGAGTTGCTTTTTGTCCTTTCAAGCTTGCATCAACTTGTAAGCTGTCAACTTGTATATCATCCAAATAAAAATCTAAATTTGCAGATAATATTCTTGAACCTGATGATGAAACATTTATTCCAAGATTTTTTGTTATTTCAGCATGTCTTTCAGCTGCAACTGCACTTAGTGAAATTTCAAATTCAAATCTGCAATAATAGCCATCTTGTGCTGCTGAGCATTGTGAAATTCTTGAACATGTTCCATCATTTCTGCATACAAAGGTAACATCCCTGTTGCCTCCGATAAAAACGGTTTGATTTCCTATTTTAGCTTCGAATTTACCTTGTTTTGCTATTAAATCCTTGACTTCTTCTTTTGTTGCGCCTGCAATTTCAACAACAATATATTTATTGCCTTCAAGGTCTGAAGCTGATTTAATTGTTAAATCTGTTAAGCCGTAAACATTTAATCTTTCGGACATAGTATCTATGATATCTTTTATTTCTTGATCATTAGCTTTGTCAACTGGTTTTAGCAATACTCTTGTACCGCCTTGTAATTCAAGGCCTTTTTTAATATTTGATGAAGGAGCATTTGTAACTGTTATTCCAACACTTTCATTTTCTTTTATTAAAACATAAGTTTGTTTGTCTGTTATAATTCTAAGGGTTTCTCCTGGCTGAACATTATCCACAGCATTGTAAAATTCATCTGTTGTTTTAATATCATTGGAACCCACCTTTAGAATATGTTCACGATTAGTAGGACTTATATCTCCCGATGGGGGAAGTATGCCTGCATTGTATGATGAACTGTTAAATTCAACATGATTTATTACAACGCCTTGGTTAGAAAATTGATAGTTAATTGCTAATGCTGATAAAATTAATGCAACTATTAAAAGAATTATTTGCCATTGTTTTAACATTTTTAATAGTTTACTCATTTTACTGTATTCCTTTTTTCTCGCAGTACCAGGATAGGATTCCTGCATTTGTTAGATATGTTGAAAATATATCAGTAATAAGGGCAAGTAAAATTATGATAAACATTTCCTTGATTACAAAGGATTGTGTAAAAATTATACCGACGGCCATTACTGCAATTGCACACATTGTCATTGTCAAACCTGTTTTCATTGAATGATACATTCTATCAAATAGTCTGCCTTCGTGTCTTTTTTTTATTGCCCAGGTGGTTAATAGTATATCTGTATCAACTGAGTAACCAATCACTAATAAAAATGCCACAATGCCTGCTGTTGAAACCTTAAGACCCATTAAATTTATTATTGCTAATGGAATCATGATATCTGTAAATGCTGAGAAAATAACTGCCATGCTTGGAATAGGTGTTCTGAATGATATGAAAACAGCAATACCCATTAATATAAATGCAAATAAAATAGCCATCATTAGTTGGTTATAGAATGCTGCACCAAGTTTTGGGCCAGTTTCTTCAACGCTGTAATTTTTTTGAGTTAATATTATCCCTAAAAAAACTTCAACTGTTTTTTGAAGATCTTCTGATTTAATATCTGAAACTGAAATTACGAAACCAATTTGCCTGCCTGTTATAAAATCACTCAAGACTTTAACTTCAGAGTCAACACCAATTGCACTTTTTAATTCATCAACACTAATTTGTTTGTCAGTGTAAACTGTGGCAGTAATCCCCCCCTTTAATGAAACATCTTTATCAAATAACTCTCCAGTTTTAATGAATTTTGTGCCTACAATGCCTAGAGATATTATTAAAAATATGATTGGTATAAATAGAATTATTTTATAGTATTTGGTATAAACACTTTCTATCCTGTCTTTTATCATTGACTTTTAGAGAAAATAGGGGTTTATAAAATTAATTGTCCCAGAAATTGACTTTGAATTGTCCGCCATTGAATGTTCTTCTTACAATTCCTTCTAATTGTTCTGTTTGTTCTATCTTTGGAATGGGTTCGACTTGTGCAATATTTGTTTTATTCTGATATTCAAATCTTTGTATTACTTTTCCCGGAACTATATAATATGGTTGGACATTTAATTCATTTGGTTTTATTAAAATAGCAAATACACTCTTTTCTTTATGTTGGAAAACAGAAAACCACACACTTTAGTGTGTGGATGAATGCCCTTGAAAATGCTAT
>CAYHUT010000014.1:11999-13320 GCA_964359835.1 Candidatus Woesearchaeota archaeon | reverse complement strand
GATATGGCTTTAGTAGTTGAAAGAGTTGTAGCAGGCAGAATAGATATAATAATTATTGATGATACTTCATTATATACTGCTTTTTATCCAAAACATTGTAATAGGGTTTTGCTTGATGGTGAAGAAGCTACTTGTTTAGTTCATCCTAATAAGAATTGGGAAGGCATGCCCTCTTTAACATTTACTGAAAGATGGTTAGATCTCGCTTTTATGGGAATAAAAGGTCTAATTTTTCCATTAAAGGATATTGGATATGATATTACTCGTTTTTTAGGAGGCAATATCCTAAGAAATGGTCTTGCTCTTAAAGAATATTATAGGGGGCAGGATAAACAAACTAATAATTGGGTAACTAGTGCAATTACCCCTAACCCTTCATTTGAAGGTTGGTTAGTAGTGTCTGCTAATCAAGAAGCACCAGAACCTGATGTGGCCTTTGAAAAACAAAGTGCTGCACAAAAAATAATAATTTTAACAGGAATGAAAAACACGGCAATTAATTTAGTAAGCCCATATAGAAATTCAACTGCAAATATTAGAAAAATTGAAAATATTTTTGATAGAATGTTAAGAGAGCTTACTGTTTATGCAAAAGCTACTGCCGATTATGATGCAATAATTAAGAATGATGAAGAGCTTATTAAAAGATTAGAAGAAGAATTAAATTTAATAGAAAAAAATGAAAAAACAGTCAAGGCGAAAATAGAAGAATATCATCAGTTCATTAAAGAAAGTAGAAAATCTGCAATAGCTAAAACTTTTGAGGATATAATTAAATTAAGAAAAAAAGAAATAAAACTTCCTCTTTCTGAAAATTTTGTAGATTTATCTGTAATTAGGCAATACGAGAACATTTTAAAAATATATAGGGATAGAATTAAAATAGCCGAAGAAGAGATAATAGAAGCTAATGAATTAAAGAGGGGATTTTGAAAACCTTTAATAAATAATGTTTTCCTTTTTTTAGTTACTCACATCCATCCTTCTTTGAACAGGCCTCCAAATATAAATACCCGAATGTAAATCTCAATTACTTAGTTATTTAACAACTAAATCTTTTTGAACTATTTTTTCTAAAGCCTTTAAAGAAAAATTATAAATGAATGTTTTGAAACTACCTGCAACATCTTCTCCATATGTGTCTGTATGTTTTAAATTTAAACCCAATGCTTCAACATCTTTTGCAATATAGTAGCTTATAACTTTATCAAATTCAGGTAAACATAAATTGGAATGGTAAATTGAAACAGGGCGCGGTTTGATATTAGCTAAATGTTTTTCAATACCTTCACTTATACCTTTTTTTGTAGCAACAGTAATT
>CAYHUT010000014.1:0-11989 GCA_964359835.1 Candidatus Woesearchaeota archaeon | reverse complement strand
ACAGTAATTGCCGGATAATCTTCATCTTTATTTTCTAAAAGTGTACTTACCATGCTAGGACCGTAACACATTTTCATAAATCTATCAATTTCTTTATTCTCGAATTCTTTGTAGTCTATCATGAGATAATTTAATAAGATTAAAGGTTTTATAAACCTTTCGTTTTGTTACTACCTACCAGTTAACCTATCCTTAATCCCATCCGCAACAATAAGCGCAGAAGCAGCTGCCCCCGTTATAGAACCAGATACACCCGCACCATCGCCAGCAACATACAAGCCAGAAACAACAGTCTGCAAATTATTATCTGTTTTAATTCTTGTAGAATTCATCTTTATCTCAGGTGCATAAAGCAAAGTAGAACTTGAATCTAGACCTGGCAAAACAGACTCTAATTTATGTATAGCTTCAA
Source organism: Candidatus Woesearchaeota archaeon (assembly GCA_964359835.1). Classification (GTDB taxonomy): domain Archaea; phylum Nanobdellota; class Nanobdellia; order SCGC-AAA011-G17; family GW2011-AR18; genus CAYHUT01. The sequence goes on along the minus strand of CAYHUT010000014.1, from coordinate 11,577 downwards.
GCAAATTCTGCAAAATGCGCCCAGGCATAACAAGTGAAATATCACCAGGTGTAACATTTTTCAAACTCGGAGAAATAGGACATTCAGCAATTCTTTCCCAAGTGCTTCTACGACCAGATTTTAAATCATACAATCTCTGCAAAATTGGTTTATTGCCAGAACATTTGGCAAATGCATTTGCAATAAATTGCCCATATTCAAGAGTATTCCCAAAAGGCTCAGTTAAACGAACCTCAGAAAGCAAAGCAAAATTAGAATTACCAGAAAGTTTTTCGTGATTTGAATGACCATTTGCGCAAACATATCCATCATAAGTCTCAGTTGCAACATATCCTGATGGGCAAACACAAAAAGTTCTTACAACATCTCCATAAGTATGTGTTTTTACTAAAAAAACAGATTCATACATCTCATCTGAAAATTTTTTTAAAACTTCTGAAGGAAATTCAACTCTGGCGCCAACTAAAATCTTTTCATAACTAGAACCTAAATTATATTTCTCCGCTAAACCCTGCAACCATCTAGAATTTCCACGTCCAGGCGCAATTAAAACATTATCTGCTTCAATAACATCATCAAGAGAAATACCTTTAATTCCTTTTATTTCATTATTCCTAATAATCAAATCTACAATTTCTTCATCTTCAAACAAATCAACATTCTTGCTTCTCAAATAATTCTCAAAATTTTGAATAACTGCTGGTAACTTATCCGAACCAACATGTCTTAATTTCCTGTTAATCAATTTAATATCTTTTTTAGCGCATTCTTCTATAAAACTATTAACATGCTTATCATCTTTTGGATAAATCTCAGCATCAACGCCCTGTGAAACAAAAATCTCATCAACAGAATCTAGATATTTTTGATATTTTTCAAAACCAACCATGTCAATTAACTTGTCATGTGAAAGGGCAGGTGTTAAATGCAGTTTTCCATCAGAATAAGTTCCAGCACCACCATACCCAAATAATTTTTCATTCTTCTCGCGGTTTTCAACTAAATTTCCCTTGTCAAAAACCCCAATCTTTAATCCAGAAGAAGCCAAAGAATACGCACAGAACAACCCGGCTGGTCCAGCCCCAACAATAATCACATCATATTTTTTCATGCCGTCTTTCAATCTAGTTTTAGACTTATAAATATTTGTGTGAAAGAATGGTTATAATTAATAATCACCCAGTCCCTTCTGCTTGTCGCCTTTTAAAATGTCATCAAAATCCTGTCCAAAGAAAACTAAAACAGATTCAGCAATTGGTTTTATCTGTTTCTCAATATAATGCGCATAATCAATTTTATGGTCAACATAACCCACTGGTTCTGGTCCATCAGTTGTCATCACATATCTAATGATATTTGAACTAATTTTACCGCCGTGAGCAAGTATTTTTTTAGCCGCTTTCTTGTGCGGTGTTTCAACAGCGTAATCAGCTAAATCTTTTCGTAAACTCTTCTTGTAAACAAGCAAATCATCATATTTACCAGAATTTACATCAGTAATAAATTTGCGTGTAAAATTAATTATATCTTTATCATGGAAAATCCTATCAAGAAGCTCATTCTGATATTTCTTGGCTAAATCTGTCCAGTCACCGCGAACAGCCTCTAAACCAGTAATATCAATTCTTTCTTTTCCATCTTTAATCATTAAGCCAGCATATCTTTTCTTCGCGCCTTTCTCAGAACCGCGTAATTTCGGCATCAAGCATTTAACAAAACATTTGTCAAATTCTAATTCTAGAAAACTTTTAACGCCAAATTCCTTCTTCAAATAACTATCATAAAAATTATTTATATCATCCTGTAATTTCTTGCCAATCTTCTCAGCTTCTTTTAAATCAGTTGCATTTGAAACAACAAAACAAGAATCGGTGTCATTGTAAACAACCCTGTAACCCATCTCTTCAATCTTTTTTGAAGTAAGTTTAATTAAAAAATGTCCTGTCTCAGTTATTGAGTTAGCTAATTTAGTTGAAAAGAACCTGCAGGAGGTACTAGCCATAACCCCATAGAAGCTATTCATCAATATTTTAATTGCATATCTGGACAATTCATTTTTCTCTTTACGTGCAACCTCCCGATGTTCCCATAACTCTTCAATAAGTTCGGGTAAAATTCCAAGCTCGCGTTTAAAACAAGTACCACTAGGAACACTAATTAAGTTTTTACCTTTACAATCAGCAACTAAACCAAGTGGATCAATATTAAAAGTTCTTATAATAGAAGGATAAAGTGATTTAAAATCAAGAACAATCATGTAATCATAAATCCCCGGCTCAGATTCACGGACATAGCCCCCCACAGTATCCTCTGTTTTTTCAATGCCATAATCAGATGTAGGAACAACCAATTTTCTTTTGCGCGTTTCTTTAATATAAAGTGAATCAAAACTTGCAATAGATGCATTTACCCTGTCAGGAGGCATTCCAGTCAGCATTGAACGTTGTACTGTTAAATCAATTACACCAATCTTCTCAACTATTCTAATAACTAATTCAGAATCCTTTAAATTATAATCAACTAATCTTTGAATATCTTTCTTGAACATCTCTTCTATTTCAGCGCCTTTATCATCAAATTGAATTGCTTTTTTCTCTCCAAGAAGTTCAAATGCAACAGTATCTAGTTTGTAATCATTAACCTTAACAAAAGAACTTCTCAATAAATGTAAAGCATCAAGAACAACACGGCCAGCAACATTTGCCTTTGATTCGCGGAAAAAATTCTCTTCAATAGTTAGTTTAATTCTTGATTCATCTCTGGCAATTCTAAAATCAATTTTATGTTTCTTGCAATGCTCGTAAATTATCTTTAAATCAAAATCAATTACATTCCAGCCAGTTATTACATCCGGATCAAGTTCATTTACTTTAACAACAAAAGCCTCTAATAAATCTTCTTCATCTTTAAAACTTTCCGCATTTTTAACTTTCTTATCCGAAACAGCAAAAACCTTCTTGTAATCATCGCAAACCATTGAAATGCAATATATCTCTTTAGATTCCATATCAGTTTCAATATCAATTGCAAGAACCCTTAATTTAGGTTTAAACACGCAAGACTTTAACTCAGGCTCATTATAAACCCTGTCAATATTATTCTCTTTAATATACTCTCCAGAAATATCAACACAGCCATTTATGTTGTTGTCAATTAAAAACCTGTAAGGAAATTTTATATCGCCTTCATAATGTTTTATTTTATTTTCAGAAAAACTTTTCCTGACTTTAGGAACATCCGCGGGTACGTCAACAACAATCTCAACAACCTCTTCATCATCAGCATTTTTAAACCCAGATTCACAAACCTCAAAATCCTCAAGCTTTTCAGCCTTCTTTAAATCAGACTTTTTAATGTAAAAATAAGGCTTGAAATAATTTACAGTGCAGAAACTTTCACCATTTTCTAATCTTCCATAGAGCACAACATAAGCCCTGTCATCAACCACTTTATAATCTGGATAAACAATAAATCCTTTCATGTTTTTACAATATTATTGTTTTTTATATAGTTAACTATTAATGATATATCTACCAAACATAATCCCAACAGCAATCTTTATATAACTAAAATAAACAGATTAATATCATTATAGGAGGCAAACTATGAAGAAATCATTAATAACAATATTTTGTATTGTTTTGATTCTTATGCAAGTCATTGCTGTAACTGCTTTAACTTCAATAGAAGCTAAACAGAGCTGGATGGATGCAAAGACTGTAAGTAAGGAAAAACAAACATTACACCAAGCAGCAAAAATAAATTTTGCAGCAAACAAATCAGCTGAAAATAATCAGGCAGTTGTTGACACGGGAAAAGCCGTTTTAAATGCCGCTTTAGATGAAGTAGAAGCTTGGCTAAACTGGAAAAAAGCTGAAACAGAGGAAAATACAATAGTTTCACCAGACTTAAAAAACACAATATTAACCGATGTACAAACCAACCTAAACAAGGTAACTTCACTTAGAACAGATGTTGATTCTGTTAAAACTCAATTAGATTTGGGATTAGTTTTCTTAAAGATGGTTGGAAAATACTCTGAACTTCTTACTAATGTTGCAAGAAACTCCGGAAAGGTTTTTGTTGAAGTGGGAAATTCCGAACTCACTAAAGCAGATGGTTATGAAGCAAAGATGAGAACAGCCGCAGAAACAATGCCTAATAAAGATTTAATTATCTCAAAACTTGATGCAGCAAAAGCTGAACTAGCTGAAGCAAGGACAAATGTTGCAAATGCTAATAATAAATACAATGAAGTTGTTCTTCCAGGAACACCATTAATAAAATTCTCAGAAGGGAACAATTACATGAGAACAGCAAAAGCAAATTTGTTAAGTGCGCAAGCTAACTTAAATGCAGCATATTTATTAATGCTGGGGAGTGGTCAGTAAAATGAAAAATATTTTTAGCATGAAAAAAGAATTATTAATAATAACTCTTGTTCTTGTAATAGGGCTTTTAGTTGTAGGTTGTGGAAATAAACAAACCCAACAGCTAGCTGCACCTGCAAATAATCAAGCAGATGCTGTTAAGGATACAACACCAGTTGATACTGTAAAAACAGCAGTTGATACAAAAGTTCCAGAAACCCCCATTAAAGCAGAAACACCTGTTACTGAAATAGTGCCTAAAGAGCCTGCAAAACTTCCAGTAAGCCAAGAAGAGCTTAATAGTTTAAAATCAGGAATAGAAGGTATTCAGCCAGAGGATTTAGCTGGAATTCAGTAATTATTTTTTCTTTTTTATTTAATTTTATAAATTATTTCCAAAATTAATCTTATTTTTGGAAAACTTTTCCGCCAAATCTACTAAATCTTTATGAATATAAATCCTAATAAGTTATTATTGATAACAGGCCATAAAATAAAACAATTTATAGAAGTTAATGCCTTTATAAATAATATAAAATATATTGGCAAGGAAAACATAAAAACAACAGCTCATACCTTTTTCAGATTAGAGGAAAGAAAGCTTTTTAAAGATAATAATCTAATTGAATTTATAGTTTCAGAAACTCCAATATTAGTTGGATTGCAAAACAATAACCTTTATGCAATATTTTATAGTTTCGATAAAAAAATTTAAAAATTATACTTGAAATTCAGCCGATGCAAATAAATATTATAACTTTTTATATAATCGAGGAGAATCAAATACCAAAATGGCAATAAAAACAATCAAGGGAAAAGTAGATTATGATTACAAATATGATATACTCTATTTTAAAGCAGAAAATACTAATTATACTAAATCATTGGAGCTTGAAAATTTAATCTTAGATATTGATAAAAAAGGAGCTATAACCGGAATTCAAATAATGGATGCCTCTAAATTTTTAGAATTAAACAAATCTAATTTATTAAAAATACCTAAATGGAAATTCCAGACATCAGTACATGATGGTAAATTGGAATTAAGGTTATTATTTCAAATTCAGATTAGAAACAAATCAATTGAAAAGAATCCAATAATAATGCAGGATATCTCTAAAAACATTCCAGATTCAGAGCTATTATGCGTTACTGCTTGATATTCAATTCTTAAGAAATAAAGCCCCTGGGGAGATTTGAACTCCCAACCTATTGCTTACGAAGCAACTGAGCATTTAATTATTTTGCTCTGCCGTTGAGCCACAGGGGCATAACAATAAATCAATGAAAAATTCTATAATTGTTCCGTAATCTTATCTTTAAACTTTCTCTGGCAGCTAGAACAAACAGCCTTCATCTTTCCATCTTTCTTAATGTAACTGCCGTCTATTTTATCCAAAAAAGTAACAGCTATTTTCTCTCCGCAAATCGAACATTTCTCGCTCATGCAAAAAGTAAAGAAAAAAGATATATAAAACTAACTAAAAGATAATTCCCAATTAAAACCTAGAATACCAATCTCTTACAACAACTTCAGCTTCTTTACTACGAACTGAATAATCATTTGAATCAGATAAATCAACAGGCCAGTAACCATAAGAATAAAATCCATCTAACCTATCATCAAGTGCAAGTGCGCGTAAATATCCCTCATAAATCATCGCTTGTTCAGCTGGATCAAAAACCAATTCAGGATTAGGCGGATCCCAAGGTGAAATTCCAGGAATAAGTGTAGTAATATTATTTACACCCAAACTGCAGCCATTAACAGTGGAATAAACAGCACCAGTTATAATAAAAGGTTTATTTAATCGAGTAGCAAAATTACCAAGATTATCAACAACTTTTTCTGCATTTTTATTTATTTCAGTTTGAGAAGCATCTTTTTTGAATGAAAGTCCTGTCCAAATTTCAACACCGTAAAAATCAACATCCAAAGAGAACATTTTTGCATTTTCAGGCCAGAATAATGTAACATCTCTATACATTCCGCCCAAATAAAAATTAAATCCTAACTTTCCAGAATAACTCGAACGTATATCATGAATTATCTCATACCATTCATTCTTTGCATTTCTAGGAGAGTAAAGCTCATCAGGTATTGAATTTCCGTAACTATAATCAATTAACAAACTATCTGCTCCAGCCTCTTCAGCAATTGCAGAATACTCTGAAATCAATTTAGAAGTTTCATTGAACCAAGAATCCCACCATTCAGCAGTATAATTGCTTCGTGGAGGATTATTACAGCATAATTTTAATTTTAACATAACATTCAAACCACTATCTTTAGTATTAACAATTCTCTCTCTTAATTCATCTTTATACTCTTGATTATTCTCTCTTATCTTTACAAAATCTTTAGTATTTACAAAATCATTCTGTGCAGTTATCATCACCCAATTAGCATTATCCGCATTAATATGTTCGGCAGTATTCAACATCAACTTTCCAAAGCCAGACCACCAATAATCAACTAGTGCAATTCCTTTTTGGAAATCTCTTTGTTTAACATCAGTTATAAATGCCTCTGAAGGAATATCCACAAGTTCTCTATTAGAAAGCCATCTCCATTCCATTACATCATCCTCTTGTGTTTTCTCATTGGATTCAAAATTAGCAGTTCTAAAACTTAGCTCAGTATCAGGATCAAATTTTTCAGCAGAAGTATAACCCAAACCATTTCTATTATACCTGTATTTCATGCTTGTAAATCTTGTAATATTAACCTTCCATATATTTTCCTCAACTTTGTACATTGTATAGCTTTTATCAGCAGTTTCAAGGAAAACTGTATCTTCAGGAGGAGTATTCGCTGGAACTTTCACAACAAAATTAATTGTAAATGGGCTTTGAGTCTTTCTTACAAAAGTGCCTCCCATAAATTCAATTCCAATTTTATTAATTCCCGCACATTTCTCATAAACAGGACCAACTAAAAGCGCGCAATTCGCTGGATAAATATCAAGGGCATACATCAAGGTGTACAATCCAATGATAACTACAACTAGAATTAACAGTACAGCACCCACTTTTTGAAATAAATTCATTACTAAAATGTATATACTTCAATATATAAAAGTTATGGGCTCTTAAATTATGAATATATTTAAATACTTTAAACCTAATAAAACATTATGAAAGAAATTGAGGTGAAAGTTCTAGATATAAACAAGCAAGATATAATCAAAAAATTAAAAAAATTAAAAGCAAAAAAAACATTCGAAGGCGAAATCAAAGCAACTTTCTTCGACTATCCAACTAACACTTTCAAGAAAAACAACCAACTTTTAAGATTAAGAAAAAAAGGAAATTTAGCTGAATTAACATTAAAAAGAGATATCTCAAAGAACAAGGCAAAAATCGTTGAAGAAACAGAAAGAGTTGTTGATTTTAATAAAACTTTAAAATTTTTAAAATCCCTCGGTTTAATAGAAGTAAAAAAACTTGCAAAGAAATACAGAATTTCATATCAATTAAAAAACATTCATTTTGAAATAGATAAAGTTGAGGGAATTCCCGCTTATTTGGAAATAGAAGCAACATCAGTAAATCACTTGGAAAAAGCACTAACACTTTTAAACATCCCCAAATCAAAAGCAAAACCCTGGACGCAGACTGAAGTTCAAGAGTATTATAAGAAGAAGTAATTTCTATTTAAACCAAAACTATATTATCGTAACAACCCACTTTGTTGTATTCTGATTATCTTCATTAGAAGTATAGATTGTATAGAATTCATAGCTTCCAACAATTCCAGTTGCAGTTACATTCCATGTGCTCTCACATGTTTGCCCATTAGTCATATTTCCGCAATTAAATGGATTCTGTTGCATTGTGTAGAATGGCTTGACAGGCGAACCAAGGATAGTTGTATTCATCTGTACAATTCCCTTGGATTGTGGTATTTCAAATTTACTTATCGCTTCATCAAAATAAGGAAGTGTAAATGTTCCATTATATCTTGTTTTATCTTCCATTGGAACCTGTCTTCCAGTTGAATTTAACAATGCGTACATTTTAATATTAGTAATTGTTCTGTTATATTTTTCTTTTAAATATTGATTTAATAACAATCCACCAGCTGCCATAAATGGTGCTGAACAGCTTGTTCCAGTGCAAGAACTTGTACCGGTGTCTCTATCGGTTGTTCCAATTCCACGACCGGGGAACATTAATAAATTCATTCTAAAACCTATGTTTGTGAAATTAGTAATTGTATCATTTAATTCTAAACCAAAATATCTTCCATCATCCATTGAACCTGCTGCAATTACATAAGGAGAACATGCTGGATAAGCAATTCCATTATTGAACCATTCATTTCCAGAAGCAGCTGCAAGAACTATTCCTGCTAAATTCATGTTTCTTAAAGGAGCATTGAAATATGAAGGGCATGTTGTCAAGTTATTCATTATACTATCTCCAAAACTCATACTTACTGCTGTGATATTATACGTTGTTCTATTAGTTAAGCACCAATCCATTGCTGCGTATGCTTTTGAACCAACGTACCAGTTAGTTTCATTTAATACAACAGCCGCAACAATCTTTGCATCAGGAGCAACACCAACAACTTAAGGACCATTAGCAACTAATATTCCTGCCATTTTAGTTCCGTGGCCATTTAAATCATAAACATTAGGAGTATTATATATAAAATTCCAACCACCAATTACTTTTGAATTTGGATAACCGCCATTTCCTAAATCTGGGTGGTTATAATTTATACCCGAATCAATTAAACAAATAGTATTTCCCACACCAGTTAAATTTCTACCATTAATTTGCATGTTATTTACTTGTTTTGTATGCAAGGTCTCTTTACCTTGTGCAATTGAAGCTTGACCGTAAAATTCCTCAAAAACAGCTTCAACATTTTCATCTGTTGCTAATCTGTTGAAAGCCTTTTCATTTATTTCTCCAGCCATTGCATTTATTGCACTATATTTATATTGAACTTTAAAATTCAAGCCATCTGAATTTAATTTTTTAATTAATCTATCTTGATTATCTTTTACATTAAATCTGTGAATTGGGCTATCTGGATGCAAATCATCGTCCTTGAAAACAATTATTGCCATTGCAAAACCTTTCTTTACTTGTTTTGCCAAAATAGTGCTTATTTCTTTTTTAGCAGGGTCAAGTGCAGCAACAACATTAGTGCATGAACCGCCAACGCATTTTACTCCTGTTGTAGCAGTAAAATTTCTTGATTGATTTACAAGAACAGAAGTATTTGGTAAAATTACATAAGGTTCAAGATGTCCTATTGAACTATTGCAAAAAAATGTTTGATTTGCAGGTTTATTATTATCTAAACCTAAACCTGTTTTATTAAAACAATCATTTGAATCTTTATAATATGTTGTTAGATTTGAATTAAAACAACTAGTATTAACAGGATACCAATTTGGTGTACAATAATCACAACTTATTTGTGTATCATCAGGCACATCATCACTTGGAAGATTAGTTAATGCCATGCAATTATATGAATCAGTATAAGTTCTCCATTGAGTATCGTTTACAGTACAATTTGATAAATGCATAGTTAAATTTGGTGTGCAGAAATCACAGCTTAAAGTTTGATTTGCAGGAGGTAAATCTGAGCTTAAACCAGTTGTTTGATAACAACCTTTTGAATCAATAAAGTATCTTGTAAATGTATCTGTAATTGTGCAAGGCGCATCATTTGAAACAAAATTACCAACACAGTAATCACAATTTTCAAATGTTCCATCATTTAATGGCCTATTCTTGTAAACAACGCAACCAGCTGTTTCATTATAACTGATAAATTTACTATCATTAATTAAACAAACACCATTATTAGCAATCCAATTTTCAACACACTCTTGATTTAAATTAATAGTAATAGAACCTAAAGCAATTTTATTTGCGCTGTCAATTGCCATAGCATTATAAGTGTAAGTTCCTTTATTCAATTCATAAATAATCCAATTATTATTACAGCTTAATTGATTGCCACATGCGAAATCATGCCATCCATCTGAAAGCTTTATTCTTATTTTATCTAATCCTTTGTCATCAGTACCATTAACAAACAATGAGAAATTTTTATTTGCAATTGCACTTGTAGAAAAGACAAAAACAAAAGGTATTGAATCATCATCTGAAAAAACAAAAGGTATTCTTTGATATTTTGGAGTTTTACTAACACTTGGTAAATTTACTATATTTCCTGTATTCAAAACACCAGGCTTGACATTTGCATCTTGCCCATTAATTTTACCAATATCCATTTTAGGCAAATTAACTTTGCTAACATCTATTTTTTGCACATTGTTGAATTTATTAATTTTATAATCAATAGCCGCAGTTGCACTAAATGCCAGTATTAATATAATCATAAAAATAATTGTTACTTTTTTCATTGGTATTCCCCTTGATATAAATTATTCATTTCTGTTTGATCGAAACCCATTTCACATATTCCTAATTCTGTTTCAAAAAGGATATTTCCTGAAGCTATATCATACATTGAACTTGCATCCTTTGGAACAGCTTGTAATAAAATATCACTTGTAATTTGATTTTCAAAATTCTTCATCTTGTCAATGCCTGTAAGAGTTGCATAAACTCTGAAAAAATCAGTTGGAGCCATTCTCATTATATAAGGTTGAGGAATAACATAACCATCTGGATGAAGAGTATCGCAAACAATTGTCCCTGCATCAAAACCAGAATCAATTCCACTATCTAAAGCAGCATCTAATCCTGCATCCATGCTAGCATCGTAAAGAGGAACATCATCATTAGCATCTAAAAGCTGAGCATCAAGCCTAGAATCATAACCTGCATCAAGAACATCATTTAAATTTGCATCAATTGCTGAATCTAACGCAGCATCCATTCCACCATCGTAAAGAGGAACATCATCATTAGCATCTAAAACTTGAGCATCAAGCCCAGAATCACCAACATCTTCACCACTATCAAAACCTGTATCTTTTCCACTATCAACTGAATCATCCCCATTTGCATCCGGATAAACTATTTTATCTTCTAAACCACCATCTTTGTGACCAGAATCAGTTGGATGGTAAACATCAGAAATATTATTAGAATCAGTTTCTGTTGAAGGACCATTTCCCTCAGTATCACTACCACAATTATAATTACTAGCGGAAATAGTTGCAGTTAATGCACTTGCTAATAATAAATATTTTAACCCCTTCATTCT
>CAYHUT010000013.1:0-13641 GCA_964359835.1 Candidatus Woesearchaeota archaeon | reverse complement strand
ACTCAGGATTAGATTTACCGCCTTTAATATTAAGAACATTTTCAACGTAATTTTTTAGATTATTTTCATTTCCAACATAAGTAATAAAAGGAATTCCTGGTTTTGAAAGTGCTCCTTCATTTCTTAAAATATCTAATCCAGTTACATAAACAGCAACAACATCGTGGTTTTGCACTAAATATAAATCTGGTATTTGTTTCATAGTTAATTCAACAAAAATCCTCGTTTAAATACTTTGCTTTTTTACTACTAAAAAGAAACTACAAACAAAAGCTTTATAAACTTAAAACCCTGAACATTTAATCTGAATTAAGGTAATAGCATGGAAAATCAAAGAATGGGAAAGTACCCTCAATACATAACAGGTCTCTTTGCTATAAGGCAGATAGAAGAAAAAGTAGGATGCTTAGATAATATTAAAGAGAGCTCTATTTTTCAGTCATTATTATACAAACTTTGTGAAAACAACATGGAAAATGATGCTTTAATAAATTCATACAAGATAGAAAATCCAAATTCAGTTTTAAATCCTCATTCATTAAGTGTAAGCAAAAGAGAATTAAAAAAAGCAAAGAAAAATATGATAACAGCTTTTACTTGGGGCTACAGCAATTGGAGAGATAATAAATTTGATCCAAAAATAATTGATGATATTTACATAAGAACTCTCGCAGGTTTAATCTCACCTGAACTGCACAATAATTCAGTTGCTATGTACAGAACAGCAAGTGCAAGAACACTTTACACAAGATTAGCGCCTACTCAACCCGACAAAATAAGAGATGAAATAAATCAATTTACTTTTAATCTCCAAGAAATTTTAAAACACTATACTTTTACAGCTAGAATCGAAGCTTCAAATTATGCTCATCTTCATCTTGCAAGAATTCACCCATTTGATGATGGTAATGGTAGGACAGCAAGAATGTTGCAAACTATAATTCTTAAATCAAAACAAATGCCTCCCCCAATTATATATCCTGGTGAAAAACAAAATTACATAGATTTGATGGAAGAAGCATCATTAGGTTGGATGATAAGAAAAGAACCTTCAAAAGGAGAAACACCATCAACAGTTTCTGAAGAAAAACTTTATAATTATCTTGCTGGAAAAGTATCCTCTTCATTAGATAGAATGTTACAGCACTGCGCAGCAGAAGGCCTATTAAGTGCAACAGATTTTATTTCTTCTAAATTAAAATACTAGTCATTAAAATAATTCTAAAATACTAATCGTTACTAAGCATTAAAATTATTCCTAGAAAAATAACTGCAAAGCCTGCTAATCCTAGCAACTGGTCAGCATCTCTAACACCAATAACTGCCCCAGTCAAACTAATCTCTGAAAACAAGCTAACAAAAATTCCAATAAAAAACATAACAGCTCCAAAGGTATAATATTTATTCATTCTATCACCTTGGATTTTACTTTTTCTCTTTTTAACAAACCTAGCTCAGAATCTAGCTCCCGCGCAATCTCTTTTAAATCTGAAAATACCCTGTTCAAATCTTTCTGAACCTCAGCAACTAAAGTTTCTAGATTTTCAACTCTTAACAAATATTTTCCATCATACACTGAAACTAAACCTGATTCAATTAACCTATTAATGTGATGTATAACTGTTCCTCGAGATAAATTTGTTCTTTCCGCTAGCTCATTAGAACTCAAAAGCTGTTTTCTCCTTGAAGATTTAACAAGCTCAACAAAAATCCTGAAACAGCTTCTTTCTTTATCCCTATCAGAAAACAAACCAAGTGATTCCGAGAACCACTGCAAATCTTTATTTATGTCATTCTCAGCTGGTTTTCTTGACTTTATTATTGTTATTTTCCTGAATTCGTAAATCATGCTGTTTATCTTAAGTCAACAGAACTATTTAAAGGTTTTTAAGATATTTTTTTATTAAAAATTTAACATAAAAACATTTATATATCATTTATTAATTCAATAAACCAATGCAAAAAAAGAAGTATATTATTGTTAATAATGCTTACAGAGAAAAATTAATTGTTGATAGTATAACTCCAACTGTTACAAAAGAGAGATATCAATATAGACAAGGTCAAATTGGATTAATACATCCTGATGTTGTAAATTTCTACAATAATTTTAATGCAAATATAAAAAAACATTGTAGCTTGAGCAATGATTCACCTATTGAAAATATTCTAAACATCCTATCAAGAGGATTTACCCAACAAAGTACAAGCGGAATTGTTGAACTATACAAGCATCAAGAATCAAATATTCCTATTGTAACTTATAATGAAAGACGTAAAGAATATCTTTTAATTAATTTAGTAGAGGGTGAATTCAAAACAATTCATAAAAATTTAAACAAAACTCTTGAATCATTTGGCGAACAAGCAAAATATCTAAAAGCATTTGATATTCTAAAACCTGAAAATATAGGTTCAATAGTCATGGAAGTTGCGCAAAAAGAGATTTCTGATGAATATATAAAACATCAACTCGAACATCTAAAAATAATGAACAGCCTAGGCAGAAAAGGCGTTGTAAATAACAGTATGATAAGGGGACATTAATTCTAATTTCTAGGGAAATATAGTCTAAATCACCACAATCTTTATATACTTGTTCTATGTAATATAGTTATGTTGACCTTAAATCAACACAACAAGGTTAAAATGTTAAACATGTTCAAGGATAAAAAACAAGAAAATCCCGCAAAAGTGGATAGTGCTGTTAAAGTCGATGACACAAAAAATACAACTAAAGTTGAAAACATAACTCTTGAAAATCAATTAAAAAAAGATCTAGAAGAAAAGCAAATCATAATTCAAGACTACGAAAATACTCTAAGGCGTTTACAGGCAGATTTTGAAAATTATATTAAACGCTCTCAAAAAGAAAAAGAGGATTTTGCAAAGTTCGCAAGTTCAAAAGTTTTAGCAAAGTTGCTAAATATTATTGATGATTTTGAAAGGACAATTGTTTTACTAGAAAATGCTGGAAAATCTACGGATTTTCGGCATGCTGAAAACCAGAAAGGTTTTCATCAAACAGACAACAAGGAAATAAAACAAGGCATTGAAATGGTTCACAAACAGTTCCATAAAATCCTTGAAGAAGAGGGTGTTAAAAAAATGTGTGCAAAAGGAAATCAATTTGATCCTTACTGTCAAGAAATAATTGACATGGTCGAGCATGAAACAAAAGAAGGTATTGTTGTTGAAGAAATTCAAAAAGGATATCATTTGCATGACAAGGTTTTGAGAACAGCTAAAGTCCGTGTATCAAGGGGTTCTGCTCAACCGTCAGCGAGGAGCATCGCAGAGAAGCAAGATGCCCGTAGCAAGGGCGAGACAGAAGAGGATAGAAAATGAAATGTGCATATTGTATCAACTGCGGAAAATGTGATAACAATTCAACAGCTTATTCACCAAGCAACAGCTCAAATTTATACAAAACAGTTTCAAAATACAATCAAACAGAAAGTTACAGTTTATCACATTCATATGACTCCAAGCCAATTAAATTTGGCGGTGGAGAATATAGCTAACGGAGGAAATTAAACATGGGAAAAGAAAAAATTATAGGTATTGATTTGGGAACATCAAACTCAGCAGCATCAGTTTTACAAGCTGGAAGGCCTGCTATTGTTCCAAGTGCAGAGGGTGCTTCATTATACGGAAAAGCATTTCCATCTGTAGTCGCATTTACAAAAGACGGTGCAGTTTTAGTTGGAGAGCCAGCTAGAAGGCAAGCTGTTTCAAATCCAGAAGGAACAGTTACAGCTGCAAAAAGAAAGATGGGTACAAACCATGTTTACAAAATCCATGGTAAAACCTATTCACCGCAGCAAATCTCAGCATTTATTCTGCAAAAAATAAAAAAAGATGCAGAAGAATATTTGGGGGAAAAAATAAACAAAGCAGTTATTACAGTCCCGGCTTATTTTGATGACAATCAAAGACAGGCAACAAAAGATGCAGGTAAAATTGCAGGCTTAGATGTTGTAAGAATAATTAATGAACCAACAGCTGCTGCTTTGACATATGGTTTAGATAGACAAGACAAGGATTCAAAAATTCTAGTTTTCGATTTAGGTGGCGGTACATTAGATGTTACAATCATGGAGTTAGGTGACGGTGTCTTCGAGGTAAAATCCACATCAGGCGACACGCAATTAGGTGGAACTGATATGGATCTTGTAATCATGAATCACGTGATTAAAGAATTTGAAAAAGAACATAATATAGATCTAAATGAAGATAAAACTGCTATCCAAAGAGTAAGAGAAGCGTCAGAAAAAGCAAAAATTGAACTTTCAACAGTTATGGAAACAGAAATAAATCTTCCTTTTATTAGTGGCTCAAAAAACTTAAGATTAGTTTTAACAAGAGCAAAGCTTGAAGAGCTTATTGATCAAATTGTGCAGCGCTGCAAAAAACCGCTGACACAAGCAATTAAGGATGCTAAGCTAGAACCAAAAGAAATTAACAAAATTATTTTAGTTGGTGGTCCAACAAGAATGCCAATTATAAAGAAATTTGTTGAAGATATAATGGGAAATAAAGCCGAACATGGTGTTGATCCAATGGAATGTGTTGCAATGGGTGCAGCAGTTCAGGGCGGAGTTCTTGCAGGAGAAATCAAGGATGTTTTATTATTAGATGTAACACCTTTGACATTAGGAATTGAAACTCTTGGCGGAATCAGAACACCATTAATTCAAAGAAACACAACAATACCAACAAAAAAATCACAGGTTTTCTCAACAGCTGATGATAATCAGTCTGCCGTTACAATCCATGTACTGCAGGGAGAAAGAGAAATGGCTGCTGACAACAGAAGCCTTGGTAAATTTGATTTAGTTGGAATTCCGCCAGCATATCGCGGAGTACCTCAAATTGAAGTTGCTTTTGACATTGATGCAAATGGAATTGTTCATGTATCTGCTAAAGATTTGGGAACAGGAAAAGAACAATCAATTAGAATAACAGCTGAGCACAAACTTTCAGATGCTGAAATTGAAAAGATGCGTAAAACAGCCGATGAATTTGCCGATGAAGATAAAAAGAAAAAAGAAAAAGTCGAAACAAAGAATGAAGCTGAAGCACTTGTCTATACAATTGAAAAAACATTAAATGATTTCAAAGGCAAAATCAAAGAAGATGAAATAAAAGTAATCAATGAAGAAAAAAATAAATTAAAAGCTTTACTTCAAGACGGCTCAACAGAAGACATCAAAGCAACAATGGAAAGTCTAGAAAAGAAACTTCATGAAGCATCTTCTTTACTTTACCAAAATGTAAAGAAAGAAGAAGAGCAGGCAAAAGACCACGAAATTCCTAAAAACAACAAGAAGAAGGACAACGTAGTTGATGCGGAAGTCATTGACATGAATGAGAAAGATAAATAAATCTTTCTCTATTTTTTATTTATTTTAATATGGAATCCCAATTTGGAACCAAACTTGCAAAAGAAATAATAGCCTTGGGTAAATGGGACTATGATGTAACTCTTTGTTATTATTATAAAAATGATAAAATAAGAAAGAAAGCAGGATTTGATTACGAGAATTTTAAAGAAATATTTAAAGATACCAATATAGATGGAGATTTGATGTACAAAATGTTGTGGTATTCAATAGATTACTATAGAAGAGCTGCAGCAGCCGCAGTAGTTGGTCGCACAAAAGCAAAAGATCAATTTATGCCACTAAAAGACCATTCCAAATTAACAATAGACATTTATTTGGAAGATGGCGACTATAAAAAAGCAGAAAAAGAAATGAATAGGGAAGTTTCCGCTCTTATGAATTATTTAATGTTCAGTAAAGAGGTTAAACTATGACAGAAGACTACTATGATATTTTAGGCGTAAAGAAGACTTCTACAGATGAGGAAATAAAAAAAGCATATAAAACTCTTGCAAAGAAATACCATCCAGATATTAATAAAGAAGCAGGTTCCGAGGAAAAATTTAAGAAACTTTCAGAAGCTTACGCAGTTTTATCAGACAAACAAAAAAGAGAGCAATACACTCAATTTGGAAAAGAAGGCTTCCAACAACGTTACAGCCAGGAAGATATTTTTAGGAACTTCAATTTTAGTTTTGGCGATGATGAAGAAGGAATGTTTGACAATTCTATATTTGACATGATTTTTGGCGGGGGTAATTCAAGAAAAAGAAGTTCTAATAAAAAAGGCCGTGATTTGCAATATGAACTTGATTTAAAATTTGATGAAGCTGTTTTTGGAACAACAAAAGAAATTGAAATTCAAAAACTTGAAAGCTGTGAAAAATGCAGTGGTTCAGGCGCAAAAAACGGAGAATTAAAAACATGTTCTATATGCAAGGGCTTTGGCCAGGTTAGAAGGCAGGCAAGAACACCATTTGGTTCTTTTGTGCAAGTAGGCGCATGTCCATCCTGTTACGGCAAAGGAAAAGTTATTGAAACACTCTGCAGCGAATGTGATGGTGAAGGAAGATTTGAAAAAACAAAAAAATTAAAAGTAAATATTCCAGCAGGTGTTGATAATGGTTCTAATTTAAGAATACAAAATGAAGGTGAAGCAGGTGCTCAAGGTTCAAGAGCTGGCGATTTATATTTAATAATTAATGTTGAAGATTCAGAAATATTTGAACGTAGAGGAAATGATATCTTTATTGAAGTTCCAATAACATTCTCACAGGCAGCATTGGGCGAGGAAATAAAAGTTCCAACATTAAAAAAAGATGTTGCATTAAAAGTTCCCGCTGGAATTCAATCAAACACAAATCTAAGAATAAAAGGCGAGGGTGTTCCCGATGTTCATGGTTATGGTCCTGGCGATTTATTTGTTGTAATAAAAGTTTTAACACCAAAAAAACTCTCAAAAGAGCAACGTGAATTATTCAACAAGCTAAAAAAGACAGAAGAAAAGAAATCTTTATTGGAAAGAATTAAAGACTGGGCGAATAATAAAGATTAATTTTATAGAGAACTTTGAATACCTTATATTCATTGTTCAAAGTTCTCTTAGAGGATTTTGAGATTTATATGGTTATTCAAAATCCTCTATAATTTTTCCTTAATATTTTGTATTTTTTCTTTTAAAAGGGGTATATCTTTTATTATTATATTCCAAATCATGCCAAAATCAATTCCAAAATAATGATGTATAATCTTATCGCGGGTTGCTGCAATTTTTTTCCATTCAATATTAGGATATTTGCGCTTAATCTCCTCAGATATATTTTTAACAGCTTCTCCAATAATCTCCAATCTTCTCACATTAGCATCTCTTACATCTTTATTTTTAATAAAATCGCTTTTTGAAAGGCTCTCTGTAGAATCTTCCATATCTTTAATTGCATCAAGTATATGCTCTAAATAAGGTATATCTTTATGAAAAGTCATATTATTTTTACCTCATCATTTATTATGTATTTTTTAAGATGTGGGCTAATCCCTTTATAAGTCAATAAATCCACTTTTTTCCCCAATGATTTTTTTAATTCAAGCTCTATACCCACAACATCAAATAAACTCATGCCTTTAGCAGGTTCTATTAAAATATCAATGTCGCTATTCTTTTTCTGCTCCCCCCTAGCATAGCTGCCAAAAAGCCCTGCCTTTTTAATCCCATTCTTTTTTAAAATTTTAACTATTGCAGGTTTCAGCTTCTTAAATTCGTTTTTGTTTTTATTATCCATTTTTATACCTAAATCTAATTATCAATAAAACTATTTAAGCTTTACTAAATAATTTTATAAAAAGACAGAAGAAAAGAAATCTTTATTAGAAAGAATTAAAGACTGGGCAAGTGAGAAGTGATTAGATGAGTTATAGTAAAACCCTACCCTGAATGGAAAAGATTACACACTAGGAAACTTACCCACAGCATAAAGAAGAGTATGAGAGATTAAAGGACAAATATAAGAAGTGTAAGAGTATGAAAGGGTTTGTTGAGAGAAGTATATAAAAAATAAAAGGAAAGACTTATTAATACATTTATAATTATGTTTATGGGTGATTGAAAAATGTTAGAATTTCCAAAAAATGAGTTTTATTCTAATCCTAAAGTTAAGTTAGAAAAGAACCTTTTAAAAGGATTAAAAAAATTAAATGATGAGAAACAAAATTTAATAACTAGCAAATTGACTTCTATAGAAAATACATGTAAAGCTTTTGAAAATCCTAATATACTCAAAAATAAATTTAAAGAGATTAAAAATAAAATTAATAAGAATGTAAAGTCTTTACCAATAAAAACTACTAAGGAATTTCCAATTGAAAATATATTTGTAAAATGGAAAAGGCATACTAAATGTGAATCTTGTTTAAAGTCTCTTGACTTACATGAGAGTCATGTCATACGAAAGAAATTTTTTAGAAAGCCCTATTCAAAATGGGGTTTCTTATGTTTTCACCCCATAAACATACTTTTTTTATGTGATACATGTCATAAACGATTTGATGGTAGGGGTTTAGATAATCATGATGAAAAAGTTCCACTTAAACCTAGTAGAATAAAAAGACTTAATATGATTCTAAGAAAAAGAGCTAGAAAAATAAAGAAAACCATGAAATCTGATGAAAAATATTTAAAAAGTTATAAAAAAAGTATTGATAATTTCGATGCTCAAAAAAGAAACATGCTGAATAAGTTATTAAAACATTTATAAAATACTTATTTATCTTTAATTTTTATTTATTTGTTTCCATAAATCATCTTAACATCAGGATAAGGCTCGGATTTATGTTTTTTGATTAACCAAAGTATTTCATGGTCTTTTATAATGCCTTGATATTTTTCCTTGAGACTAGAAAATATTTTTTGAATGTCGTTCCTATCTTTAACGCAAAAAGTAACAACAATCTCCTAGAAACATTTAAGCATATGGTAACAAACCATAATATTATGGTTTAAGATGGACAATGAGAGTCTCTAATCGCACTCATCACAGACTAATTTATTCTTTTTCTTATGTAAAACTGTAAAATTTCCACAAATAGCGCAATGACCTTCATTAGATAAGAACTCCTGCGGATTAATTTTATTCTTTTCAGTAATTATCTCAAATAAATCCGGTTGAATCTTAAGTATGTCATTCACTGTAATTAAACCCAATAGCCTTCCAGTTGCATCAATAACTGGTAATCTTCTAACTTTTCTTTCATTCATTATCTTAATAGCATCAAGAATATCTCTTTCAGGGTCAATTGTCACAATAATATTGCTCATAATCTTTGAAACAATTATTTTTGTAGGATTGACATTTTTCGCTACAATCTTTCCAATTATATCTTTTTCAGTTACAATTCCTCTTAAACGACCATTCTCTTCAACAAGCAAGCTGCCCACGCCATCCTTAATCATTTTTTTAGCTACACTGTCAACGGAATCATTAGGGCCAACAATCACTGGATTTCGTGTCATTGCATACCTTACTGAAATGGTCTTTTTCATATAAATTCCATACTAAAAAGCTTAATAAACTCTTGGCTATTTTAAAATATATACTAAAAGACATTAAAAGTAGATATTTATGTTAATGTCTTTTGTATATACTGTTGAACCGTCAACAAGTATATTAAATAGTATCGAAAATGGCAAAAACATTGCAAGAATTAAGGAAATTGAATTTCGAATCAACTAGAAAGGCAATTAGCGAGGGCTTTTCAAAGGATGTTCTAATTATACAAACATCTCACACATTAAGGGAGTTAGATGAGATTATCAATAGATTAATCGCAAATTTAAGGGAAAGGTACGGTTATTATGCCCCCAGAATAGCAAGAGAAGGTACAAATGAAGAGTTATTAAACAGCTTAAAAAATCCGGTAAAAGACGAGATGGGTGTTAAATTTTTAGATGAAGATTTAAAATCAGTTTACGAGCTAGGCAAAGAAATTGAAAATATAGTCAATATAAAAGTAGAACAGGAAAAATATCTAGATTCATTAATGGATGAAGTCTGTCCAGAATTAAAGAAAACTGCAACAAATATAATTGGTGCGCAATTACTAGCAATGGCCGGTTCATTAAGACGTTTAGCTGAATTACCTTCTTCAACAATCCAAGTTTTAGGAGCAGAAAAAGCTTTATTCAGGCATTTAAAAACAGGAGCAAAACCTCCAAGGTTTGGATTTATATTTGCACACACATCAATAGCAAATGCTAAAGAATCTGAAAAAGGAAAAACTGCTAGAAGATTAGCATCAAAAATTTCAATAGCTGTAAAAATGGATTACTTCGGAGAGAAAAAATAACAATGAAGATTGAAAAAATAAAATACGATGGATTTTATATTGGCTGGCAGGGAAATAGAAGACTGCTTTTCACTAGAAATTTAAGTCCTGGAAAATCATTTTTTAAAGAGAGATTAATTACAGAAAATGGGATTGAATATAGGGAATATAATCCATCAAGATCAAAATTAGGAGCTTCAATAATTAAAAGAATAGATGAAATCCCAATACAATCCGGTTCAAAAGTATTATACCTGGGTGCATCACATGGTTACACTCCGAGCTTTGTTTCAGATGTTGTTGGTCCAAATGGATTTGTATTTGCTTTAGATTTTGCTCCTCGTGTAGTTCGTGATTTGTACTTTGTTTGCGAACCTAGAAACAACATGGCTCCAATATTAGGGGAAGCAAATAAGCCAGAAACTTATGCAGATAAAATCTCAGAAGTAGATGTAATCTATCAAGATATTGCACAGAAATTACAAATTGAAATCTTATTTAAAAATTTAAGATTCTTAAAACCAAAAGGCTACGTAGTTGTTGCTGTTAAAGCCCGTTCAATTGATGTAACAAGGCATCCTTCTAAAATCTTTGCCGAATGTAAGGAAAAATTAGAGAAGCAATTGAAAGTCATTGATTGGAGAACTCTTGATCCTCTTGAAAAAGACCACGCTTTATTCGTCTGCCAAAAAAGATAATTTTAATCAAATGATGATTTTGAGGAAGCTTTTTCAATAGCCCACTTTGCATATGTATCTTGATTTTCGGTAAATCTTTTTATTCTTGCATCTCTTGTTCTTGTTATTAAATTAGAAGCAATTGCTACATAACGTTCATACAACCTATTTTGCGAGCAGAATTCAACAACTTCAACATAAGGAACATGTCCTGATTTATCTCCATCTATTCTATAATCTGATAATTGACTATTATGTAATTTACTATCCCACCCTCTTCCTTCATGCATATATTGGCAATATAATCTCTCTATGTCTTCGCCCATATGTGCAACAGCATCTTTAACAGCTTTTTCCAAGTCTTGATTAGAGGTACACTCCGATAATGGCAACATTGTTTGTACAAGAACACCTTCCACATACATATACTTCCCAGGATTATCTAAACAAAAAGGTAAAGCTACTTCAATAGGTTTGTTAAACCACATCCTTCTACTAATATTAAATTTATTTTCAATATCCTCAAAAGCAGCTGCACTAAGATTCTTACCAATTATGAATATCCCTGCATTATTATCCATGGAAAACTCATTAAATTTGAGGTTTATAATAATTTGGGTATTCTTAAGATTATTTAGATAAATATATATCTGTCAAAAAAAATAATTTCTTCTAAATAGTTAACACCCGTTAACTTTATAAATATGTTAACTATGGTTAACTAATGCAAAAAGGAATGCCTCAGGAGATTGACGTCTGGTATGTCTTGCCAGCAATAAGGAAAGAGCTAGCTGAAAGTCTAATAAAACAGGGATTAAATCAGTCCGAAATCGCAATAAAGCTCGGCGTCACAAAAGCAGCAATAAGTCAATATCTCTCAAATAAGCGTGCCTGTGGCATTAAATTTGGTTTAGTAATCAAAGATCAGATTAATCACTCAGCCAAGCAAATTATGAAAGGTTCAAGTGTAATGAAAGAAATTTTTGAAATTGAAAAACTAATAAGAAGGAGGAAAATTTATTGCAGTCTTTGCATCGCAAGAAAAGACAAGTGCAATATTTGCTGTTCAGAATGAAAACAATTTACTTAGACAATGCATCAACAACAAGGACAAGAGAAGAAGTAATCAATGAAATGTCAAAATACTTCAGCGAAAAATACGGAAATCCTTCCAGTTTTCACTTTAAAGGCTTGGAAGCAAAAAACGCTCTTGAAAATTCAAGAAAATCAATTGCAAAATTAATCAATGCAAAACCAAATGAAATTTATTTTACAGGTTCAGGCACAGAATCAATTAATCTAGCAATGCAAGGCGTAGTCCGTGCTAACAAGGACAAAGGAAGGCATATTATCACAACAAATGTAGAACATCACGCTGTTTTAGAAACAGTTAAGTTCTTAGAATCAAGAAGTTTTGATATTACAATCTTAAAAGCAGATGAATTTGGCAGAGTAACTTCAAAACAAATTGAACGTGAAATCAAAGCAGGAACAATTTTAGTCTCAGTAATCTTTGCAAATAATGAAATAGGAACAATAAATAATATCCAAGAAATAGGAAAACTATGCAGGGAAAAAGGAATTGCTTTTCACACAGACGCCTGTCAGGCAGCTGAATATCTTGATATCAATGTTGAAAAATTAAATGTTGATTTACTCACATTAAATGGTTCTAAAATTTACGGACCAAAAGGTGTTGGAATGCTCTATGTTAAGGAAGGAATTTCAATTGAGCCAATCATTTACGGCGGTGGCCAGGAAAATAATTTAAGATCAGGCACAGAAAACATTCCGGCAATTGTGGGTTTTGCAAAAGCATTTGAATTAGCTACAAAAGAAAAAACAAAAGAATCTAAAAGATTAATTAAATTAAGGGATTACATTATAAAAGAATTATTAAAAATTTCAAAAACAAGATTAAATGGCCATCCAACACAAAGAATGCCTAATAATGTGAATATTAGCTTCATGGATGTAGAAGGTGAATCAATTTTATTATACTTAGATAAATATGGAATCTGTGCATCAACAGGTTCAGCATGTTCTTCAAAAAGCCTAGAACCAAGTCATGTTTTAACAGGCATTGGTCTTGCAGAAGAAGTGGCACATGGGGCAATTCGCTTTAGTCTTGGAAAATACAACACAATGAATGATGTTAGATTTACAATTAAGAAAATGCAGGAAATAATTAAAATATTAAGAAGTATAAGCCCTGTAAAAATTGAGGTGGAAAATAATGAAAAATACTAAAGATACAAAAGATTGGTTTTACACAAAAAAAGTAAAAGAGAATTTTTTCAAGCCAAAAAATATTTTGACAGATAAAGAGGTTAAAAGTTATAAAGCAGATGGTGTTGGACAGGTTGGAAGTTCTAAGTGCGGAGACGTAATGAAAATGTGGATTAAGGTTGATAAAAAAACCGACAAAATCAAGGAATGCAAATGGCAATGTTTTGGTTGCGCATCTGCAATTGCAACAACATCTATTTTATCAACAATGGTCAAAGGAATGAAACTTGACAAGGCTGTCAAAGTTACACCAATGGATATTGTAAATAATCTGGGCGGATTACCCGCAAATAAAATTCATTGCTCAGTTTTAGGCGACAAAGCACTTAGAACAGCAATAAATGATTATTTCAGAAAAACAAACCAATTAAAAAGAATAGTAAAGGGGTGATTTAAAATCCTAAAAAATTTAAAAAATTCGCTGGAAAAGCAAGAGCTTTTCGGCGCACCAAAAATCGCAAAGCGATTTT
>CAYHUT010000012.1:0-14974 GCA_964359835.1 Candidatus Woesearchaeota archaeon | reverse complement strand
GAACCAAGTGACTTGCACATATATTCAGTGCATTCATGTAAACCGCCCGCAGTATAATCAACTTCAACACCATCAGCTCTTTTTCCAGCTTCATGACATAAATTACAATAATCAGAACCAGGTGGTTGTGTCCACATGTTGCATGTAATTGGAATCTCTAAATCCATAGTTTCTGTAGAAAGATAAATTGCAACAACAGTTATTAAAACAGCCGCACCTACCCAAAATAAAAAAGTAGATGCAAACGCTAAGCCTATATTTGTACCTAGTTCGGCAATAGGTCCTGTTAAGATTGCTTGTGAAGCTAATGTTCCTCCAGCCATTCCTCCAAAAGTGAATGCCCCTTCAACAGCTATACCCGTAATTAAAGCAGAAATAAGAGCTGCTCCAGCAACACTCATCCCCACATATTGTCCAACATGTGCTGCACTTGCACCCCAATCTTCCATTGCACCTTCAATTGTTAAACCATTTGTATAATATGCCCATTTAGTGTCATAATTTTTTGGATCAGGTATTCTGTCTTTGCACTGGCTAATCATATCACCTGCGCCATCAAAATAACTGCTAACCGATTTTCCATCAATTTCAGTATCATCATTAATATCTCCAGCATCATTTTTTATATTATCATCTCCATCCTCACTTGTACAAATTCTTGTAAAAGCAGAATTAGAATATTCAGCAGCTAAATTATATTTTGCACCACAATCGCCATAAGCATTACATAAATTATTTTGAGTTTCTGCAAATTGTTTAGTATAAGCAACACAATTATTTTCACAATCCCATTGAATTATGTTTTCCCAATGAACTTCAACAGGTTTCTTTGTTGTACCTTCATTAGTATTCATGGTATTACAAATAGCTCCACCACCAGCAGTCTGTGTTGTATCTTGAACACCACCATTTGCCTCCCAGAATTTTAATCCAAGTGGAACCATTGGCAAGCATAATCCCCCGCCTTCTTCATAACTAACTTCAACCGAAGTATTTGCATTTCTTTTTGATTCAATTGTTTTTTGTAATTCTTCAACTTGAGATTTTTCAGGGGCAATCCAAACACAGTCACGAATAGCAGAATTCACACAGCATTCTTCAGAGGTACAAGTCCCGCAATCCTGAACGCGATTCTTCCTGCAACCAGCTGCAAATAATTCTTTTCCTTTATCAGTAAATTTAGCTTGTATGCAAATCTCTTCTCTAAAATCTTTGCAAGGTTCAACAACCTCTTTTCCATTATAACAATAATGCCTAAAATGTCTTGTTCCCGGTAAATCTTTTGTTGGTCCTGAATCAGCATCATACTCGCACCATGATTCACCATTAGCACGAGGACCACCATCATCAGCAACAACTTTATTATCCCAAGTTTTTGAACAAGCAGTACTCAAACATGTAAATTCTTTATCATTGTTCTGCCCACATAAAGTTCCAGTTGCATAATCGCAAATCTCAGCTTTTCCCTCTTGATTTCCGCATGTATCAAAATTATAAACATCATCAGCGCCATCAACACAACTTTTAGTTTTAGCACCTTTGCATTCTTCACAAATTCCTTTATCTAAAGCACTGCAAAAATTATTGTAAAATTTTCCGTCTTTAGAATCACATTCACCTTCAGTTAATCTTTTGCAACCATCAGTAGAAACACAACAACCACTTTGTTGTTTCAAGACAATGTTCACGCATTCTAATTCAGTTGTAACCTCTGGTCTAAAATCAACAGGCAAAGCAGGATAAACTGAAGTTAAAGTTTTACAGCCAATCTCAGTTGTAAAACTTGCTTGATTTCCCACAATGCAACAGCCAGAACTGCATTGCGAAGTTGAACAGCTTGCATCAGATGAAAAACTTCCATTAGAGCCATCACAAAAACCTTTTGCAACATTTTTAAAACATCCTTGATTAAAATTATTCATGTCGCAGCATCCTGGCTTGCAAAAGCTTGCCTGATCACACGTAGTTGGAGATTTTTTAGAATCTTTAGTGCATTTATCTGCGCTAACATACTGGCAAAAAGCGCCATCAGTTGTTTTCTCGCAGCATACATCTTCCGCAGCAGCAACAGAAGGAGAATTTAATGAACTTAATTCCAAAGCAAATATTATACTAAGACTAACTACTAAAAAGATTTGCAATATTGCTTTTATTTTTTTTGTTTTCATTTTTTATTATTAATTTAATTTTTATTTTTTAGCAAACCTATCATTTCCAGTAACAGCAAAAACCATTTTATAATCCGAATTAGTTAAACCAGCTGTATAAATTTTATTTGGATATGGCTTATCAACAGTAACATCATATTTATTCAAGCTCAAAAGTCCGTAAGTTAATGGTTCAAATACACCAAACTGCGCCTCTGAATTCAAAATATCATTTACAACTTTTATAATCTCTCCAAGCGGGACATTTACATTATAAACAAAATCAGAACGTGTAAAATTAACAACACCTGCACGTAAATTAACAGGATAATTTATTTTTACAAAAATATTTTTTTGATTAATTGTAGCAGTTGCAGATAAAGAATCTGCTTCAATTGCATAATCCTTTCCTTGATAAGCTGATAAATCTATACACCTCTCCATCCTCTCAGTTAATCTCTGTGATAATTTCTGCTCAACAACATTTAAAAAAATTGGAGAACTCAAACAAACATCTTTTCCAGGAATTGCCTGGCATAAAACAGCAACATCTTTACTACGGTATCTTAATTTATTTACCAGATTAAAACTTCCACCGCCTTCAATTAAATCTTTAATTGCAATTTTAGTTTCAGAATCAATGCATTTGTCAATCTGATCTTTTTTAATTGCATCAAATAACTCAGCCAATCTTACTTGGCTCGTTCTTGTTCCACCTTCAATTTTAGTTAAACTATTTGAATAAACAAAGAATACTGCAGCTATAATTAAAATAACTAAACCAACTATTACAATAGCCGTTACCTGTCCTCTTTTTTTCATATATGAACCCATTTTATTCTCTTATTAAATCTTACTACTTTACCAAATAAACATTAATTGGATTATTCATGTTGCCAAATCTATCCGAGCATGCAACAATAAAGCTCATTGTCTCTGGAGCGAATGAATGTAAAAATTTATCCGAAGATGAAATATCTAAAGCAGTATTAAAATTAAAAACAGTTGAATTCCATTCATATTTGCAAGTTGCTTTTTCATCGGTGCTTAATTTTACATTTGCTCCTTCAGAATAAATTGATTTTATAAAAGGCGCATCCCTATCAACTTTAAATTCAACATCTAATTTACTCTCGGCGCTATTTCCCGCAATATCATAACAATTCAAATATAAACTATGTTTTCCCTCGCTCAATTTAATTCCTGGTTGGAAATGTTCAGGTGTTCCAGTTTCCAAGAATGGATTTAAAGTTCCTGAAGACATGCGCAATGAACAATTTGCAATTCCATTTTCAGCCCCTTCCTGTGTTGTAACACTTAAATTAAATTGCTTGTCATAAATTGGAACAGTGCAATCAGGACCATCCGTGTGTAGGCATCTAATTGAAGAAATATTTAAAGATGGACTTGCCTTGACAACATAAGGAACAGAAACTCCACCCTCTTCAGGCCAATCACTTGGATGAACATTGCCTGATTTATCTCCGCATCTGAAATAATAATTATTATCCTCGCCTTCAACAATTCCAGAAAGCATTGTCTTGCATGTTGGATAAGCATTTAATCCTCCAGATGTACATTGGAAATTATGAGACATATTGTAATAATCAATTCCCGGTTCTCGAGACCATTTGCATCCACCCAAACTAGCAACATCCTCATCTAAAATAAGACTAACTTCTTTAGCTGTAACACCATAAGGAACAAATGCTTTTCCATTCTCAGGTATAATTTTTTTAATAGTGGGATGCATCATATCTGGCTGAGGTGCCGCTTCAAAAGTTATTATAAATGGATCTGTTGTTGTTTTTTTCTGTGAAATTCCTGACTGACAAAATACCTGCAATGAATAAGTTTTATTATCTTTTATATCTTTTAAATTTAAACTATGCTTAACTGACATCAAACCAGATTCATCAAAATTTGGAACCAAATCATCAAATCCTTCATCAAATTTAGTTGAATAAGCGCAAATTGCTAATTCGTCTTTTCCCGTACCTTTATTTAAAGTTTTCAAAGTAATATTAACAGATGAAAGTTCTTTTAGCATTCCTGTAATTGTAATACCTGTACTTGTTTCTTTAACACTACAACCACCCACTGTTCCAGGCTCTTCATCATTGCATTCAAATACTAAACTTACATATTTTATTTTTGGAGGTAAAACCATGCTCAAATCCATTTCAAGACATTTTGAACCTTCATTAGTCATAGAACCATCAACAAATTCGCAACTTCCTAAACTCTCGCATAAAGTTTTTGTGCAACTATACTGCGGGAAAGCATCTGGATTATTAACATCATATTTGAAAACAAATGCATCAGGAAGTAATCCTCCCTTATTCTGCGTAGTGTAACACTTAGAACAATCTTTAGAATCAATTGGTGGCTCCCATGCTTTACAGGAGAATAACATTAATCTTTTTTCATCATCTCCACCAATAGCAAATCCAATTGCGGCTCCAACTACAGCACCTATTGCTGCACCAATCAAAGCACCTACAGGCCCCCCAACAAATAAACCAATTGCTCCCCCCAAAATTGCACCTTGCGAAGCACCTAAAATCATTTTACCCTCAACACCCATATTTCCATCATCAATTGAGGTATAATCACTATCTTGAACATTCCCCGCATCTAAATTTCCCAAAAATAAACCCTTAGTTGTTTTAAAAATATCAAAGGAAACTTCGTCTGATTTTACTCTAGAACTTGTAATAGAACATTCTTTATCAATAGAACTATAATCTTCTTTATTTGGATCGCAATCCCTCTTAAATCCTATATTTGAAAATTCACCAGCCAAATTATATTTTGCACCACAGTCCCCATAAGAATTACAAAATGTATTCATGGCTTCTTTAGTTTTTGATGAATAAATATCACAATTACTATCGCAGTACCATTCACATGTTCTACAATCTTTTAACCATCCAATATTCTTTACATCAGTCGTACCCTTTTCACATAAAGTGCTATCTCCAAGAGGAACTAAAGGAATACAAACGCCTTTTTCTTCTGTTGCCGAAACAATATCATCTGTTGAAAATGTTAGAACTTTAATTTTTTCATCTTCGTTATCTACATTTTTTATCCAAATATCATAATCTCCTGGTTCAACATCAAATTCAAATTTGAAAAGTTCATATTTAAAATCATTTTCATTATCATATTTCTTTTCAATCTCTGCTTCATTCAAAGAATAAGAAAGTTCTGTTGGACCATTTACAATTAATTTATCCCAACCATTGCTTTCAGTATAAAGATGTTCATCACCTGTTTTTTCATCACCAATAATAAAACTTCCTCCGCCATAATCATCATTAGCAAAATTAGTTTCATCATTATAATAAAGTTGAACTCTCACATGATATTTCTTATCTTCTTTATTTTTCTCAATGGAAGCTGCGCCCTCATTTGCAATCCAAACACATCCACTTTTTGAACAAGTTTCCTGGTCAGTTGAGCCCGGACATTTTGCAGCTGAATTTGGTACAGGGAAAGCAGTACTAATTCCTCCACTAACTTTTAAATCACCATACATGCAAATATTTTCTCTTTTCTCCCCAAGACTTTGAACTATTTCCTCACCCCTAACGCAAGAATGCAAATAATGTTGCGTTCCGGGTAAATCTAAAGTAGGTCCAACAGCAGCTTGATATTCGCACCAGCTTTCACCATTTTTACGAGAACCGCCATCGCCTTCAACAACAGGATTATCCCAAGTTGTTTTACAATCCCAACTTACACATTTTGCCTCGCCATCTTTTTTAGAGCAAGAAGTTGTTTCACTGGAAGTTAAACCAGGATTACATTTTTCAGCTATTTCCTCTCTTTGACCACTTGAATCAACCCAATAAACATGCCCATCTTCACCGCAATCTTTTGAAGCATGAGCTTTATTTTGCAAAGAGCAAGAACTTACTCCTGAACAAAAAGCAGGATAAAAATTTTCATCAGCGCATTCACTTTTTGTACCATAAGTACAGCTCTCAGAACAGCATCCTTGATCTTGTGAATGGCAAATATCAATACAACTTGAATCAGAAGTGGCACTCTCATCCACAATTCCTCCAATAGCAGAACGTTGCGGAGCAGGTCTAAAAGTACATTGGCTTCCAACAACGCAGCAAGCACTCTGACACTGGCTCAATTCACCGCATTCAACACCTTTATGAAAAACACCACTAACAGCCTTGCAAGAAAATTCAGTTGTCTGCGAATTACAAGAACCTGCAATTTCACAACAACCCAAACTAGTAACATCACAACCAGGAACATTTTCACACGTAGTAAATTCACTAAATCCGTTTGCACATTGATCTTTTTTAATTCCAGAAACGCAAAACTCATTTGAATTTGTAATTTTGCAGCAAGTATTTATATCAGATGCCTCCGCTTTTATAGAAGGTAAAACAACAATAAAAGATAGAGTTGCAACTAAAAAAATCTGAAACAATGCTTTTAATTTAATCGCTCCCATTTTCATTTCGCAGGCATCCCCTCTTTTTGTTGATAATTCTCAACAGCAAATCTAAATGCATAATTGCTGTCATAATTTCTTATAACATAAAACTTTCTAGGCGCAAGAGAATATTCTTTAACTTCATATCTTGGATGAGATAGTGAATAACTTGCAATATGGAAAAACTGCCCATTGGATTCTGTATTCAAAACATCATTAACAACAAATAGCATTTCTCGCAAAGGAACATTTACATCAATTTTAAAAACAGAGGTATTAAAAGCAATTGCACCCTTGGAAATTGAAACCGGATAGTCAACAGTTATAATTACATTTTTCAAATTAATTTTAACATCTGTTTTTATTTCACCATCTTGCAAAATATAATCTTTTTCTCGATAAGCGCTTAAATCAATACATTTAAACAACTGTTCTTTCAAATGCTCTTGTAATCTCTGCTCTAAAAAATTAACATCTAAAGCGCTTCTTGCGCATTTAGCAGGTTCATTTAAAATAGGTTTGCAAAGAACAGTAAATTGTTGTCCATAAAAACCTGCTTTATCAATTGACGTTAAATAACCCCCGTTATCTCCAATTAATTTCATTGCACTATTAGTTTCTTTAGAAATGCATGATCCAATCTGTTCATTTTTAATTGAATCAAATTCAAGTTCTAATCGTTTAGAAACATCGCCAGTTTGTACAACTTTTTCAATATAACCAGACCTTAACATGTAAACAAAAATAAATGCAAATAGAATTACTACCCCAACTATTACTAGTATCGTAACCTGCCCTCTTTTTAACATAAATAAACACAAGAAAATCTATATATAAACCTTGCCCCTATAAAACAAAAAACACAAAATATATAAACAAGTAAATCTACGTATATACAGGTGATTACAAATCAACATACTTTACAGCAAACATGCATTAGAAAAAATGGACGCAATTGGCATAGACAAAAAAGCTGTTGAGAAAGCTATAACTGAAGGCATGAAGTGGAAAGAAAAAGATAGTGAAAAATGGCGTGCAAATATGGCAGGGGTTGAGTGTGTATTTATTAAAAAAGAAAATACTTTATTTGTAATTACAATATATGAAAACTGAGGTAACAAAATGAAATGCATAATGTGCAATGGGGATTTAAAAGAAAAAGTAGTTGAACATAAAGAGTTGGGCATATCTATAGGAAAATTCAAAGCGATGATATGCAATAATTGTAATGAAACATTTTATGATTCAGCAATAGTTGAAAAAATTCAGCAAAAATCAAAAGAGCTTGGATTATTTGGCTTATCAAGAAAAACAAAAGTTGCACAAGTAGGCAACAGTCTTTCAATTAGAATACCCAAGGAAATTGCTAAATTTATGAAGATAAAAAAAGAAAATGAAGTTACAATAATGCCTAAAAATCAAAAAGAGATAATAATAGAAGTTTAGTCATTAGCAACACGTGGCGCTAAAATAAACATTAAACTCAATCTGTCAATGATTTTATATTCAATTTTAAGAGGATAATCCTGTG
Organism: Candidatus Woesearchaeota archaeon; assembly: GCA_964359835.1. Lineage (GTDB taxonomy): Archaea > Nanobdellota > Nanobdellia > SCGC-AAA011-G17 > GW2011-AR18 > CAYHUT01. The sequence goes on along the minus strand of CAYHUT010000012.1, from coordinate 6,831 downwards.
CAAATTCCAATGAAACTGAATTTGAAAGTTTTGCTCCTTTTATTATTTTTTTCAAATAATCAACTGAGTATTTAGCACGTATATCATCTTCTTTTGTTGCTATCTGTGTTTCCTCGTCATCAGCAATTAAAACCTTTGCTGAACTTAAAGAACCGTCTGAAGAAACAACAAAATGTCCTTTTGCAACAGCAAGTGTTAAAGAATCTGCAATAATATCCATATCCTCAATTGCATCATTAAAAACAACTGAATTTGTTTCAACCTTGGTTGAGAATTTTAGATTAGGAACACGTTGTTCGCGTTCTTCAATATCTAATAATGCAACACTAAAATGTCTTGCGGTATTTCCTTTTAAAGTTATATCTAATCTATTTTTTTCATTATCCAATTCTAAAGTTAAAATATCAGAAGGTTTTACTCTCTTTAAAATCTGTGTGAAATTCATTAAATTTAATCCAATTGTTTTCTCTTCTTTTACATCATATTCAGCAAATGCTGAGCTAAGTAATTTGAAAACAACCATTGCAACATTTGCAGGGTCCATTGCAATTAATTCAATTTTATCCTTATCAACTTTAAAATTTACCTCATTAACAAGTTCAGAAATAATTAATATGCTGTCTTTTAAGAATCTTGGATCAGTTAGGGTTAGTTTCATTTTTTACCTCTATATATTTTTGAGTTAAACCCCTTTTTAATCTTATCCCTTTTAAAATATATAGATTACAAAATATTTTTACTGTGTTACAGCTTCAACGCCACCAGTTCCGCCCGCCCATGCAGGTACAAAAGTTGCCAAGATTGGCCAGTATAATGGTGAAACAATAACTAAAACACTTATGATTGTTGTGTGTGCCCAATGTTCTGCTAACCCTCTTGCAGCTAGTCCCGAACCGCCTCTTGCTAATGAAGAAGTCGCATGCATTTTAATGTTTAAAATTATACCTACAATAATTCTAAAAACCCATGGATTTGTTACCCAAGCAGGCAATCCCCAATTCAAAACACCAACCATTTCATAGAAGGTATCAATATTTAAAACAATAAATAAAGCTACCATAACAAAAACAATTGCATGTAAACCGTGACCAAACCAATGAGAACCGCGAAAATTCATATCAGCATGAATTGCAAATAATTCATAAAGTCCTATAATAATGCCTAAAGATATAACGGGAAGTATTTCTATAGCCATTCTTTTTTTACCTCTTTATCTTATTTTTAATCTTATTACAGCTATATAAACCTTATGATAGCCCTGGGAGGATTTGAACCTCCGTCTGAGGATCCAGAGTCCCCAATCCCTAACCTCGTTCTAGTTCCCCAGAAACAATTTGGCCGCTAGACGACAGGGCTGTTCTATTAATTGAAAAATCACACTTTATATAAATCTTATGAAAATGCAAAAGACAACTGATAACAAATTTTATAAACCTTAAAACTACACCAACATTATGTTTTGTCCAAAATGCGGTTCATTATTGATGCCAAAAGATGGCAAGATGGCTTGCGGCAGCTGCAAGCATACAAGTTCTGAAGGAAAACTAACTGAAAAAAAGAAGCAAGAAAAGAAACTTGAAATCGTAGAAAAATCTAAGCAACAAGCCCATCTTCCTAAAATAAAAGCTCATTGTGAGAAATGCAATAATACAGAAGCATATTTCCACACAATGCAAACCCGTTCATCAGACGAACCAGAAACTAAGTTTTTCAAGTGTACTAAATGTAATTATTCTTGGCGAGAATATTAAAAGGGATTGAACGAAGTGAATATCCCTTACCTTTACTCAATTTTTAGTAAAAATTGTTGGAGAGAATATTAAAAAATGACAACTAATTTTAAAAATACAAAAAAAGAAAATCAAGATAATAAATTCTTAAATAAGATTCAACAAGCCAAGATGAAAGAACTTTGGAATAATAAAGAAGACGAGTTTTATAATAAAATGTGCCTAAAATGTAATTCAAAATTAAGAAAGGTTGAAGTAAAAATAGTAGGCGCTAAATCTAAAGTGATAAGTTACCAATGTCCAAAGGATAATTACTTCGAATTTGAAAAAGAATCTTCTTCAATGGTTTTATCGGAAATTAAGCCACATTAATTCCAAACCAGCTTAAAACATACGCAAATCCAATCTTAAACCATCCTAAATAAGGCAGTCTTAAAATTGCTTTTCCATAAACTTTTTCTTGATTAATATTTACTTCATCGCTTCTTGAACCCAAATTATGATCCCCTTTGGTGTTATACATTCCAGAATCAATTTTAACAACACGATGTATTAACGGTGCAGATGCATCTCCGCTAAAAACAATTGTATCTCCAACTTTTAAATCTTTTGCAGAATACAAAACCATTAAATCCCCTTTATTAAAACCATTTTTAAATTTAAAACTTTGAAATTGTTCTTTGGTAATTCCATAGGTCGTATAAAGATTTTCTTGCTGAGCCCAGAATGTATCAAAATTTCCATCATGTTCCATGCTTCCTGAAACAACTGCAACAACAGGAAAACTCGTTCCTAATAATAAACCTAAACCTGGATAAATAATAAATTTGACTAAAACAAAGGCTAAAACTAAATTAATTAGCCAGCTCCATATAGAATCATCTTCCCAAATAAACCACCATAAATCCTTTAAGAAATTCTTAGTATCATTAAATCTTTTTTTCTCTTGATGTTTATGTGTTTGTTTCATTTTTTCTTTCTCTCAATAATCAAATAAATGTTATTAAAAAACTTTTCAGCATTATTTAAGCTTTCCATTGCAGGTTCTTTATTTGCTTGTGGCAATTTTTGATAAGTAAACTGTCCTCTTTTGCTTTTTTCTCTTTGGAATATTCCAAGAAGTTCATCGGCTTTTACAACAATGGATTTATATATTTTTAACAATTCAACATCAAGTTCGCCCTTAACAGCTAATTTTTCAAATTCTTCAAGTGTTTTTTTATGTTCTTCTGGGGCTTCTGTTGTTATCCCCTTAAATAGAAGCAAAGCTTTAGCAGAATAAAATATACAATAGTAAGAATTGCTTATTACATTGCTATAAAAAGTTACATCGGGCTTTAATTCAAATTCAATTTTTAATTTGTTTTCACAGGATAATTTAAATATGGAATTTGCTAATACTAATTCATTTTTTGCCCTTTGCAAATATAATATCTCTTTATTCATTAAACCCATTTTTATGTGCCTCTTTAATAAGTTCATAAAATATCATGCCATTAAAAAAGATTTTATGCTTTTTAAAAATTTGCTTTCCGAGATTTTCTTCATTTCTCAGCAGCATGCTGATAAAATCCTCAAATAGTATGTAATGTTCGTCTGTTTTTATTCTTGATGTTAATTTTAAATCATTAAAAAAAGGTTTTATTTTTTTCTCGGTTTCTTTATTCTCCACGAGAAAGCATAAATCTAAATCTGAATTAGTTTTCTGACTATTTTCAGCATAACTTCCAAAAATCAATAAGCAATAATTTTTTACAGGAACATTTGTTATTATTTTGCTTATAAAATTAAGGTGTTGAAAATTTATCAAAGATTGGCTTTCCATATAAGTAAAAGAGTTGATTAAAACAGGATTGTTAAGATTTGCACTATAAAGGTTAATATTAGCTTTTCTTTTCATTGTTAAGAAATTCTGCTCTTGAAGTTTCTTTAAAGTGTTAAATACCCAAGGTTTGCTGCGTTTTTTGCTTATTCTCATTACATCAGCTATGCTAAACTCTTCAAATAAGCTGTTTTTAAAAACATCCAATATTTCAAACTCATCTTTTGATACCATATTACTTATAAAAGTAATGAACATTACTTATTTAAATAACTTTCTCTTTTAAACCTTTCTTTAATAACATTACATTAACTGTCCTTTTTAAACTTTTTTCAAAACTTTTGGAAATCCTTTAAGAAATTCTTAGTATCTGCAAATCTCTTTCCAGTACGGTTATCTGCATCTTTTTTCATATTACTTTCTCCATAATCTCCTTTTTCACAGATTCGAAATCAGGAACCGAATTTAATAAAGGTTTTAATTCTGTTTTCCATATTTTTTTATTGTCTAAAATGCGTTTTTCAAATATTTTAACATCCCACTTTAGGTTATAATAAGAGAGTTTCTCATTTATAATCTTAACGTTAAATTTAACGCCTTTATTTAATAGAAACCAAACATCATAAACATCTCTTGCTTTTCTTCTAGTCATTAATGCCCTTATTTTTTCCGAAAGTACCTCTTGTTCTTGCATTACTGAAATTGAAAACGTGGGTAAATCTTCGTATAAGGAAGAATACCGCAGTGTAATAGGTTCTAAATCAATACTTGATTTTATATTAATATCAATTCTAATATTGGATAAAGAATTTGGAATTCCGGAATACAATGGTCCCTTTGTTCTTATAACAATAAGATAGGAATCTTTTAATTTTTTATTTTCTTTTATCTCAGCTTCAATCCCAAACAAGGAAAAGTCAGAAAGAATTTTCTTTAATAATAACAGGATATTAATCTCTTTTCTTAATGTGAAATCAATATCTTCGCTAAATCTATCAAGTTTATAAAATTTATATAAACAGGTTCCACCCTTAAAAATTAATTCATCTTTTGTGTTTCTAGAAATAGAAAGTAATGCTAATTCTATTAAATAATCTTTTTCAGCATGCCTTATATTGCTTATTCTTTTAATATTTGCAATTTTTTTTAAGCTTTCAGGTGATATCATCTATTCTCCTGTTTTCAATTATTTTCCATTTTTTGTTTTTCTTGTTTTGTTTTTTATAATTCCAATCCAAAACAACATAATTATTGTCTTTATAGTTTAATAACTTTGCTGTATTAAAACCGAAATAATCCATAATAAACCCCAATCTTTTGATTAATGTTTTATTCTTAATTTTTAAGGCATAATCCACAAGCATATCAGCATTAAATTCTTTTGTCTTAATTGCCTTGATTATTTCATCAAGAGGCACATTTTTTAAGAGTAGAGAGTCAATAATGGCTTTTTCTGGCTCCGCAATAAAGATATCAAAACCTTCATATCTTTGCTTCTTATAACCCCACATATTTTTTGTTTTAAAAAATTGTATTCTATGCTTGATTATGGGCTTTTTGATTCTTGAAGAGGCAATCATTATATCTTTAGGCAGTTGTTCAGTAAGATTATAAAACTTTAAAGCCGTCCAAAAACTTATGTAAGAAGGTGTAACTATTAGGGATGCAAAAATCATGGATTCATCAAAAACAGTATATTTCCCTTTTTCAATCTCAAAGATTAATTTTTCTTTCTTTAATCGAAATATAGAAACTTTTGCATATTTTGCTGAGAATCTTGTTTCCTTTATAAAATCATTAAAAGTGAATAGAGGGTATTTCTGCAATTGCCTTAAAAGTTCTATTTTTTTCATAAAATAACAGTATTTTCAATGTTTATAAATATTTCTATAGCACATAGTTATCATTTTTGATAACCTTAATAATATAAAATATTATTTAAATAACTTTCGTTTTGCATTAAATAAACCACTATAAATCCTTTAAGAAATTCTTAGTATCTGCAAATCTCTTTCTCTCTTGAGGTTTAACTGTTTTTTCATGCTAACCTAACTCCATTTTTTATTATATCCTTAACAAGAGGATCACTTTTATTTTTATAAAAGTTTTCTTTATCAAAATGATGTATTTCTATTGTCTTTTTATACTTTTTCTCCAGTTTTCTAACAATTTTGCCAATAATATCTTTTTTTACGGCCCCAACCATTGCTATATCCACATCAGAACCTTCTTTAAATATTAATTTAGAATAAGAACCAAAAAGATAAATATCAATACTGCTTAGATTTAAAGAGTAAATGAAATCAATAAGAAGAAAATAAATATTCAAGGGTATTTCCTTTAAGTATTTATACTGCCTTTGAATATTATTTAAGATTTGCTTGTTAGTATCATCATTAAAGTTCACAGAATAAAGCTTTCCTTCTTTTTTTAAAAATCCAGATTTTACAATTTTTAATAAAGTATTATCTAATGGCACATTATTCATTAATGTTTTTTCTTTTATATCTGCTCTCTTAAATCTTGCTCCCGGCTCTAGGGAAAATATTGTTAAAACCTTAAATATGTCTTTTTCAAATATCAAGCTTATCATTTTAGCAATTTCCTCATCTTTTCTAAATAAGGCAAAACAATATTCTTTAAAAATTCTTCAGATCTTTTTGAATACTGCTCTTTCATGAAAGATGTTCCAGTATAATATTGCACACTAACCCTGTCCTTTTTTGCTTCTGCCAAATCATTTGCCAGAGTTATAAATTCCTTATATCCTTTATTTATTAAAGAAATTATATCCTTATTCTTTATTAGTTCTTCCATAACCTTTATTGTGGTAGCATGCACCTCAAAATCTACCTTGATTCTAAACTTCTTAGCTAATAATAATTTAGTTATATCGTGCATTGCATAATATCCTGAAATGATGCTCCATCTTGGGTGTTTTAAAAGAACATATTTTTCATTTTCAAGATTATCGCTATAAGAACTTTCAAAGAAATTCACGTATCTATTCAACTCTAATTCATTGATTTTGCTTATTTTCCCTTCATTTAGTAAAATATCAATTTTTACCATTTTTTTGGTATTTTTTAATTAAATCGATATATAAGTTACCATTTTTTTGGTATATTTATATACCATTACTTGTTTATATATCTTTTGGTGCAATTAAAGAATAAAGCATTAACATTTATAACTTTTGTTCATAATTTTTGGAAAATCTTTTAGAAAGATTATAGAGGGTTTTGAATAACCCTCCGAAAAGAATAAATTCAAGTTCTA
>CAYHUT010000011.1:0-15615 GCA_964359835.1 Candidatus Woesearchaeota archaeon | reverse complement strand
GAAGCTTCATGGAACTTTTCAAATTCTTTTCTGATGAATTCTTTTGGGTCCATTAAGTATCTAACAGAAGGTTTTAATCTAATTCTGTGAGCTATAACTGAATAAAATGCATCAAGGATATCTGCCTCATCAACTTTCTTTTTTCCTTTTAGATAAGCATTTGATTGCGCTCTTTCATATAAACCTAGAGTTGCTCTTACTGAAGGTACACGTTCTAAGTTTTCATTTTTTCTTAGGCTTTGTATAAATGAAACTGTTCTTGTTATTAAATTTTCAGGGAATTGCACCTCATCTAGTTTCTCACCTTTCCATTCAATTATTTTCTTTTCAATTTCAATTGTTTCAGGATAGTTTATGAAAACTAAATCAAAACGATCTAGCAATACTTCTGAAAGTTTTTCAGTTGCTGCAAAATCTTCTGGATTCATTGTTCCTATAAAGATAAAATTTGCTTCCAAATCTAATGTATAAGCACCAATTGTTGCTTTTCCTTCTTCAAGAACTTGCAGTAATGCATTTTGAAGTTTTTCAGGACATCTGTTTAGTTCATCAAAGAATAAAACTCCCTGATTTGCCTTGAATATTTTTCCAGGCGTGAAACTTTCTAGAGCCAATGGCCCAAATTTCATTGCTTTTATTGGGTCAATATCTCCAAGTAAATCTTCAACTGTTAAGTCTGGTGAACCTTGAATTCTGATAAAACGCTCTTCGCCTTTCAGTGTTTTAGTTTTTGATTTCTTGCTTATACATTCTGGGCAAAATGGTTTTTCTGGATCGCAGTGGAATGGGCAGTCATTTACTTTTATATCTGGCAAAAGTTTAGAGATGTTTTTTGCCAAAGTTGTTTTACCAATTCCTGGTGGGCCAACAAGGATTATATGCCTGTTCATCATCAATGCTGAGAGAATTTGGTGCTTGGATTCCAGCTGTCCAAGAATGTCATTGAATGGGTCTTTTCCTTTGAATTTTTTGAAGGTTTGTGAAAGCATTTTAAATAGTAGTTGTTAGAGTTGTATATAAATGTTTGCGAGTTTTTAATTTTGAGAAAGATTTATTAAGTTTCTAGATATGATATTGGGGGATTTTTGCTAAAAAGGATTGATTATTTTAATTTTATTTGTCTTGAAATCTTTTTCATTTTCAGTTATAATTGCCTTTACATTGTTTTCTAATGCTGTTTCAAGTATTAAACTGTCAAAGATGCTATTTTCATTATTCATTGCCTTTTCCAAGGTCTTTTCATTATAACTTATTATTTTCCAATAAGGCCAATTCATTATTTCATTTACTATAGCAATTGCTTCCTCTTTTTTTAGATTTATTTTTTTTGAAGCATTTATGAATTCAGCTAAATTTTGTGTAGATATAAAAAATATTTTTTTGCCTTTCCAACATTCTAATAGTATATTTTTTGCTATTTTTGTTTTGGGATTGGATGTTTCTTCATGTGCATAAATCAATATATTTGTATCAATTAGAACCTCTTCCATAAAAGAATTCCCCCCTGTCCTTGTATCCTTTATAATTCAATTTGAAGCCCTTTTCCAGCCTCTTTATTGCACTGGTTTGTATTTCTTTTAATCTCAATTTTTCATGATATTCTATTAATGCAGTTTTTAATACTGATGCTATTGAGCCCTTTTTCATGTGTTTTGTTTTGGCTATATCTCTAAGTATAGACTCTGTTTCATTATCTAAACTAATTGTTATAACTCCCATAGATTTACGTAAATCTTTTAAATATTTAAATATATCGGTTGACTCTATCTTTTTGTATATATCCTTTTTTATGAATTGCATATATTAGTTTGAGTTTTAAGATTTATATCTCTTTATGAGAGTTTTTGGAAGAATTTACTTAATTTAATGTTTAAAATGGAAAAATGAATTAATTAATAAAAAGAAATAAAAGAAAAAAATAAGCTGAATTTATAATTCAGCTTCTATTGCTTGTTTTAATGCGCTAAATGGCTGTGCGCCTGATACAAGCTTTCCGTTAATGAAGAATGCAGGTGTACCTTCTACGCCAGCAGCTTGCCCTTCTTGGGTATCTGCATCATATTGGGCTTTGTATTTATCATCAGCTACGCATGTTTCAAATTTGTCTTTATCCAAACTTGAAAGTCCTAATGCTACTGTTTTTAGACCAGCAACATCGCCTGCTTCCATTAATTTTTGGTTAGCAAATAATAAATCATGCATTTCCCAGAATTTTTCTTGTTCATTAGCACACCACATCATTTCCATAGCATCTATGCCTTTACCGTGGCCGGGATAGTATTTGAAAACGATTCTTGCTTTACCCGTATCAACATATTCTTTAATTATACCTGGAATTGGTGCTTCCCATGTCGGGCTTCTCTGCTTCATGTAAGCAACAACATCTGCTGCTGTGCCTGCTGCTGCGCCACAGAATGGGCAGGATGGATCTGAGAAAAGTACAACTGTGACCTTGGCGTCTTTTGGACCTTTGACAGGTGCATTTCCTACTTCAAGTTTTACTACTTGTTGTGTTCCGCCTGTTGTTGGCTGAGTTGGTTGGCTTGGTTGCTGCCCCTCTGTCAACTTTGTAAAGCGGTCGTTTAAATCAACTACTATTTTTTGTGTATCTGATACTATTGAATGTGTAGTCCAGCTAAAGATAAATGTAATTAAAACTAGAACTGCAACACCCCATAATAGATAGCTATGTGTTTTTTCGTGCATATTAAAACCCTCCTTTGAGTTATACTTGTTGACTTAATTTTTTGTTTAATTGTATTGTTTAAGTCAACGGTATATATAAAAGACATTAACACTTCATCTAAAAATTAATGTCTTTTAAGTATAAAATTTATATAAAAAAGGGCTATATAAAGTTAGTGGTTGTTAAGTCCACATATGGATTTAGAAGTTATTTCTTTAATTCTGTGTCAATGACTTTGCTTAGTTCTTTGTAGGTTTTTGGGCCAACGAAGATTTGCTCATTTACATAAATTGTTGGTGTTCCGTAAATTCCTGCTGAAATTTCTTCTGTCACTTCATTATCAACTGCTGTTTTGTATTTGTTTGTGTCTAAACATTCATTGAATTGAGTTGTGTTTAAGTCCAATTGCCTTGACAAATCTTTTAATGTTTCATTGTTTAGATTATCTTGATTTTCAAATAATAAATCATGATATTCCCAGAATTTGCCTTGTTCATTTGCACATTTAGCTGCTTGTGAATCAAGAAGAGCATTTTCATGTGTTGCGCTTGGAAAGTCTCTAAATACGAATCTTATTTTGTCCTTGTAATTTTTTAAAATCTTTTTTACTGTTGGTTCAAATTGTTTTGTATATTTACATTTGAAACATCCAACTTCTATTATAATTACTTTTGCATCTAAGGGACCAATTGATGGGTCATCTGCTGTTATATTTAATTTCTTGATATTATTTATACTGTGATTTGCATCACCTGCGCATGAAAATTCATTTACGTTTTTATCTTTAAAAGGGTCAAATACACAGAAAGCTGAACTATCTGGACCATTGCAGTTGCCGTATTCTATGAAATTCCAAAAACCATATGCACTGTAGCTAACACTTACAAACATCAAGACTACGAAGAACCATGAGATTGCGTTGAACCATTTGAATGTCCAGCCTGCGGCTTTTGGAGAGACCTTTGCGATTTTTACTGTTATTTTTGCCCTCAGTTCCTGGTCTGCACCTGAATCACATTTTCTGAATGTTAAATTTCTAAAGACGCAGTTGAATGCTTTTTTTGCAATATCTCTATAACTGGCTGAAAAGATTCCTAGAATACTTGCAATTATTAATGCTACTAAGCAAATCATTTAGAATTTTGATAAGATGGAAGTATAAAAAGATTATGGATGTTAATACTCTTTCAATAAAAAAGCATTTAAACCTGATAATAAGGGTAATTACATGGTTAAAGAAAAGAGAAACAAGTTTTTATTTACAAGTTTATTGTTTTTAATAGCCTTTATAGTTATTTTAATAAACTTTAATTTGCTTAGTAGTATTGATAGCTCTGCTAGCAATGTTTCTCTTCATAATGTTTTTTTAACATCAGTTTTTACATTTTTTCATTATGCTTTTGATACAATTACTGTTGTAATTTATTTACTTTTATTTGCTGTTTATCTTTGGATTAAAAAATACAAGAAAGAATCAGTTTTTGTAGCTATTCTGGGGATAATGACTGGATTGGTTGTTTTAATATTAAAAAATGTAGTTGAGAGGGTTAGACCTTTAAACCAATTAGTTAGTGAAACTGGTTTTGCATTTCCAAGCGGTCATGCTACTTCAGCAGTTGTTTTATTTGGATTAATTTGTTATTTTGTTTTCAGGCATTTTAAATCTAAAATTGTGAAAACATCTGTGTTTTGTGTTTCTGTTTTTATGATAGTTTTAATTGGTTTTTCAAGAGTTTATTTAAATGTACATTGGTTTTCAGATGTATTAGCTGGTTATTGCTTAGGTGCGTTTTTATTATTTTTAGGGATTTATTTATTTGAGAGGTTTTAATGGCTAAAAAGAAAAAGCAAAATATAATTGGATTTTTATTAATTGGATTTTTTAAAGTGCTTTGGTATATTTTGAAAGGTATTTATGAGGCTTTGAAATTTATTATTTTTGGCTTGATTGGATTGTTTAAGAGAAGTGGAGAGAAAGTTAAAGAGATAAAACAGGAAAAAGAAGCTGAAACTATTAAGTCTAATTTGAAAATAAGTGAATTAAAAGAAATTGAAAATAAAGAGGGTTCTTTCGAAGATTTTCAGCATACATTATATGAGAAGTCAAGTACAATTGGTTTGATTCTTGGTGCTCGTGGAACGGGAAAATCTGCTTTGGGTTTGAGAATACTTGAAAATGTTTCTGCTAAGACTTCCAAACGAGTTTATGCAATGGGTTTTAAGAATATACCTTCGTGGATTAAAGTTGTTGAGAAAGTTGAAGATGTAAAAGAGAATTCATTTGTTTTAATTGATGAATCTGGAATTACTTTTAGCTCAAGGAATTTTATGTCTGAGTTGAATAAGTTTTTAGGGAATTTATTATTGATTGCACGTCATAAGGATTTAAGCATTATTTTTATAACACAGAATTCATCTAATATTGATATTAATATTATTAGACAGCTTGATTATTTATTCATGAAACCTTCTTCGCTTTTACAGAAGGAATTTGAACGTAAGAAAATAGCGGAGATTTACAAGGCACAGGTAAATGGCTTCAAGAAACATAAATCTATTTGCGGAATAACCTTTGTTTATTCAGATTCTTATTTGGGTTTTGTTTCAAATGAATTGCCCTCTTTTTGGTCGGAGAAAGTTAGCAAGAGTTTTAGATAATTAGAATACACTGTGTTTTGGCAGTGATACTTGTTCAATTTTAATACCATATCTTTTTGCATCTGAATCTACTCGTGGATCTTTTCTATATGCTTCATCATAATGTATTTCTTTTATTCCTGAAGCTATTATTTTTTTATAACATTTAGCATAACAAGGATAACCTGTTGTTGAGATTGTACAATCTTTTAAACTATTCCAATCAGCAACATGAAGTAAAGCATTTTCTTCTCCATGTATTGTAGCTATACAATGTCCTTCTTCCATTTCATGGCCCATATCATCACAATGTTCTCTGCTAGGGGGGCTGCCATTATAACCTGTTGCCATTATTTGTTTAGTATTTTTATTCCAGATAACAGAACCCGCATGAAGTCTATCACATGTTGAACGTTTTTTTGCTGCATGTGCAACCATCATCATGTATTGCTTCCAATTTGGTTTTTCCAATCTTCTAAGAACTAATTCTAATTTTTCATATGCTTGTTCTTGTGTGCTGGTGTTTAGTATTCTGTATTGGGCCATTCCCATGCAAAATGCTACTTGTTGACCTTCACCTACACTATTATATTCTCTTTTATCTTGTTCTACAAATTCTTCAAGTGTTAGTAATTTATTATCCCTATTTCTATCATTACTTCTTTTAAATCTGTCAATTAAATGAGCATCAATAGATATAAGATTAAATTTTGCTTTTGTCATTAATGTTAAAACTTCTTCAGGATGTCTTATTGAATCAACTACATAAGAATTTTCACATTTGTCATCAGAAATATGTTTTAATAATCTTTTTGCAAGGGTTGCATAACCTTCATCCTTTCTCATTTCATTAGCAAGAGGAATTAAAACTTCACGATCTTTTTCATCAAGTCCTCGTTTTTTAGCTTCTTCTCTTATCATGTCTGATAAAGAATAAAATGTGAATCTCTTTTTCTTAACCAAATAATCAGAAAGCAATGATTTACCAGCACAATTAGGGCCTGTTAAACCAATAATGTTTGTAACCATATCTTTTTTTAATTATTATGTTTATTAAGTATTATTGTAATTAAAAATAGATTTTATAATAGTGAACTTCAAGCTTTAGATGTTGACTTGATTTTACTGTTCTTATAAAATGGCCAGATTGAATGACCAAATTGGATGCATAAATCTACATCTTTGATGTCCGGCGGTAAGTCGCATGCACCGAAACAAGAACCTTCCCAGATAATGCAAATGCATTTTGTTTGTTGTTCTAAAAATTTTGAGATTTCAAGTGCTTTTGGTTTTAAACCGTCTGGTAGTTGAATTAAAACTGTTTTAGCTTTATGTTTCTTAATTTCACGAGAAAAGCCATGCTTTTCTGTGCCACGAAAATCTTTTAGATTTTCTATGGCTTTTACTGCTTTTTCTAGTTCTAGATTGAAGTTCATTTTAGTTCTTTTAGAAGTTCTTTCTCGTCAAGGAATTTCTCGGAACCAGCAGCCATATCTTTTAGCTTGAATTTTCCTTTCTTTAGTTCGTCTTCTCCGATAATTATTACATAAGGTATTTTGTAATAGTTTGCATAGTCTAAATTCTTTGATATTGATTTCTTGTTGATGTCAACTTCTGTGTTAATGCCTTTTTTTCTTAGTTTTCCAGCAAGATCCAAGCATTGTTGTTGAGTTCCAATTGGAATTATGTAAACTGTTGTAACTGTTTTTTTCTGTTGTTCTTTTCTTTGCAGTTTTAATGCATCAATTATAACTGATAAGCCAAATGAGATTCCAACAGCGGGGTAAGGTTGTGAGGATTCTAATAAATTACCAATCATCTTATCGTATCTTCCGCCAGCGGCAATACTTGATTTTATTTCTGAGTCTTTTACGAAAACTTCAAAGACTGTTGATGTGTAATATGCTAATCCTCTTGCTAGAGATAAGTCAAATTCAACGAAATCTAGGATATCTAAAATTTCAGTAATCTCTTTTAATGCTTCTGCGTCTTTTATTTCCTTTCTCAAGAAATTTACTTTTTCTTTGTTATTTCCCTTGAATGTTATGAATTTTAAAAGTTTAGTTATTTCTGTTTCAGATAAACCTAATTCAGTTAGTTCTTTTTTAACTTCTTGCAATCCGAATTTTTCAAGTTTGTCTAAGATTAAGATTGTTTTATTTCTTAACTCTTCGGGTATTTGTGAAGAGGACATCATTTCATCAAGAATCTTGCGGTTATTTACTTTTATTGTTACATTTAGATTTAATGATTCAAAAAAGTCTTTTGCAAGGCTTAATAGTTCAATTTCAGCAAGCATTGTTTGTGAGCCAACAACATCTGCATCACATTGCCAAAATTCGCGGTAACGGCCTAGCTTAATTGGACCATCCCTGAAAACAACGCCCATTTCATATCTTTTGAAGGGCATTTTTATTTCTTTGTTCATGCCTACAAATCTTGAGAATGGAACTGTTAAATCGTATCTCAATGCTAAATCTCTAGAACCTTGATCTGTTAATTTGAAAATCTCTTTTGTTATTTCTTCTCCGCCTGCGTATTTTGATGTTAGTGTGTCTAAACGTTCTAGGATTGTTGTACTTAATGGATTGAAACCATATAATTCGAAATTCTTTTTTAAACTAGATAAAATCTCTTGCTTTAATATTTCCTCTTCTCCTGAAATATCTTTTGTTCCTTTTGCTAGTTGTAATTCCATATTATTTTCAAAAGAATGGATGTTTATATATGTTTTTATGTCCAGCAGCGATGTCTTAAGAAGATATCATCCCATCTGTTAAATCTTACTGCATCTCTTACGTCTATATCTGTTGCTCCGAATGTGCAGACTTCTTGTTTTCTGTAAGGGTTTCTGTTTTTTGCATTATCAACATGTATGAAATAGCTGTTGTATTTATCTTCCCACATATTGTACATTTCTGTGAATGCGATTTTAACTTGATTTCTATCTCCTTCGCTTCCAGGTGCATTTAACCATAATACTAGAATATCTCCATTTATTGAATCGAATCCTGGGGCAAGGTCAATTACATCTAAACCTTGTGATTGTAAATTTGTTATGACTTTTACTAAATCTGAATTTGTTGATTGGCCGTAGTTAGGCATTTCTGGTTTCTTTTCTTCTGAATCGCATATTCTATTTGAATTTGTATCTAAGCAACATGCATTTTTCTTGAATTCAAAATAAGGTTTATTACAAATATCTATATCTGCTGTTGCAGGTTCAGTTGGTCCCATTTCCGGCAAAGGATAATCCTTTAGTTGTGCTTTTGCTGAAAACCTGTCACAAGCTGTAAAAGTAAATACAACTAGAATAATTGCTAAAATTACCATTCCTCTTTTCATATTCTTTGATATATATTTTAGTATATAAAGGTTAGGTTTTTAAACTTTTCTTCCTTGCTGTTTTATGAGGGTTAGATGATTAATCTTAATATAAATGTTAGTAAGCTGATTAGAGAAGCTCGTAGTTCTATTACTGATTATTGTATTGATGAGTGCGGGGCTGATTGCTGTAAGACTAGGATTGTGCCTTGTTGTTCTGAAAAAGATGTTCGAGTTTTGCTTGGTTTGAAAGATAAAAGTTTAGAGGAGTTTTCTTTTATGTATCCTAAAAGGCTTGAGAAAATTGGCGAGATTTATCTTGTTCATCAGCCATGTGCAAATCTTGAAGAGAATAAATGTAAGATTTATAATAATGGTTTAAGACCTGTGCATTGCATTGACTTTCCAATAAGAGCTAGTTACGATGAAGATGGCTTTCCTTTTGTTGAATATACTGCAGAATGCAAGGCTGTTGAAAAAGGACTTTTTAATAGGGTTTTAGATATTTTAAGAGATAATTATGTGTTTGTTCTCCAAACTAGATAATAAGAGCGGCCGGCGAGAATCGAACTCGCGTCAAGGGATTTCTACAAAAAAACCAAAGTTTTTTAGTCTGAAGGAGCTAAGCTTCAGCGCATGCTCCTTGCCTTTGATCAAACTTTAGCAAAGTTTGCCACAGTCCCCTATTCTACCATTTAACTACGGCCGCTATGCTGATATATTAAAAGGGATAGAATTCATTATTTAAATATTGCTTTTTTATGGTTTATAGGGTTTTAGAATTTTATTCAGGATAAGCTGTTTATTTAGTTTCAGAATTTATCCACGTTTCATAATCTTCATTGGCTTCTACGTTAAGTTTCATTATACATGGGCATTCATAAGGGTGTAACTTTTTAACTTCAGATTTTATTTTTTCCCAATTTTCTTTTTTTGTTTTTACAATAGACACTATTTCTTTTGAATTTGTTATTTTATTCTTCCACCAATACATGCTTTCAATTGGAAAGAAATTTGCACAAGCAATACACTTTTTTTTAAGAAGATAATTTGTGATTTTCTTGGCTTCTTTTAGATTTTTATGAGTTATATAAATTATTATAAATGCCATTTTATTCAGGATAAGCATCTTTGATTAGTTTTTCTTTGCCAACAAATTTTTTTCTAATTGGCTCTAACATTAAATTAACTTCTTTTGCAACGCCGTTTTTTAAATCCAAAGGATGAAGTTTTTTATCAACAAATGCCTTGTATAATTCTTCTTTTGTCTTAAATTTCAATGGACCACCGAATTTTTCTGGGCGATCAATAATAAATTCTTGTTTTTTATCCTGCTTTTGTGTCATTATGACTGTTGTTGCAAAGTCTAAGACACCGTTTTCAGGATTACCCAATTCACAATAAGCATTTTTTAATTTGTCCTTTATTGTTTTTTCATCATCTAATAAATCTATTTTTGAACCTTTTACTGAAGATGACATCTTTCCTTCTTCAGTTAATCCGCGAATGAATGGAATCATTATTTCTGTTCTTGATTTGTAACCTATTTTTGGCAGGAACTCGCGAGCAAATACGAGAATTTTTCTTTGGTCAATTGCACCTGTTTGTATATCCACATCCAAATATTGTTCATCTAATGACTGCATAATTGGATAGATTAAACCCGATAGTCTTGGATTGTCCCCCATCTTTACAACTTCTGAAGCGGCTTTGTTGCAATAATTTACTGAAGTAAAAGTTGACATTTTAAGAACATCCAAGATATAATCTTTTTTTAGCTGGAAATCTGAACCTTTTACTAATTCAAATTCTTTTAAATCTCCACCCATTGATTCTATCATTGCAGGAATAACAATTTCATAATACTTTTATCTTTTTTCTAATAAATCCCAGGGTGTGTTATCTAATGCTCCATGGATATCTGCAAGTAAAACTTTAACTTTAAATCCAGCGTTAAGAAAATCTGCTAATTTTTGAACCCAGGCAAAATAACCAATGTGTGGTCTTCCCGTAACTGAAGTTCCTAAGTAAACTACTGGTTTCTTTTTTGTTTTTAGAATTGTTTTTAATTCATCTTCTGTTATTATTTCCTGGGTGTTTCTCTTTATTAATTCAAATCTCTTTTCTATGTCCATCTTGTTTTAGAATTATTTTGACTTATAAAGGTTACTGAGCTATCCTTTTTATGATTGCCCAAATCTAATTGGTTTTTGAATTCTTCTTTCCTAAGAAGCTTGTCATTAATATACATTCTTACATTTGATTTTGCTTCGTTTATTCTTTTTTCAGTAAGCATAATTCACTATCTCATAAAAACTCTCTATTCCTTTTAAGATTATGTTGTTTTTAAGTATTTCCTTTCCAACATTGTCTTTATTTGTTGCAAGCATCTCTAAAAATTTCCTTGTGCTGAATTCAAGGATATGTGTTCTTACAGGCACATTATCCACTATGCTGACTGCTTTCCTTTTTGTTTCAACATTGTTGCTTATAATGCAGAAATCAATATCTGAGTGCTTTGTCTGTTTTCCAGAGGCATAAGAACCAAAAACAAGAAATATGAAGAAAGGGTCTTTTATCTCTTCTATCTCCCCATATATTACATCCAAGCTCTTATTTTTTAATAAGTTATTTTTTCTTGTTTCTTCAGCTTCAAACACCTTTTTGCTTAATTTATAGTTAAACCTGCATATATTTGAATTTCCAACTTTTTCAATTTTAACAAGGCCTTCTTTTTCAAGAGCTTTTGTTTCCTGGAATGCAATCCTGTAATTAAGATTAAGTTTCTTTGACAGACTATTTATAGTAATCTTCATTTCCTTGTTTTCTATAAAAAAACTTAGTATTTTCAGCCAGTTTTTCATTATTACCTTTTTATAATAGTATTATTACTTTAATGTAATATTTAAATCTTTCGTTTGTATACAAATAATGCACTGATGTTAGAAAACGTAGGGTATGACTAACTTGGTATGGCACAGGACTCAGGTGTTTTTGAAAGAATCTTAATATGTTACACTAAAACGTAACATTTATATACTAATTGTTACATTAAAACGTAACATATGGCAGTTGAAATATTAAAAGAATGGAATCCCTGGTGGGAGAACAAGGAATTAGTAAAAGAACTAGAAGGCAAGATTAGGCTATCATATGCTGAATTGGTTGATTCTATTGATATAAGAGAAGTAACTATTATAACGGGTGTCAGAAGATCTGGAAAAAGCACTCTTATGTATCAGATGGTTGATAATTTATTAAAGAAAGGTATACATCCTAACCAGATTTTGTTTGTAAACCTAGAAGATAAAAAATTATCAGACATGGGCATAGAAGAGATTTATAACAATTATAGGGAAAATTTGAATCCTGACAAAAAAGCATATGTTTTTCTTGATGAGATTCATAAAAAGAAGGATTGGGAGTTATGGATTAGAAAAAAGTATGACTTAAAGACAAATGATAAATTTGTTATTTCTGGCTCATGCTCTTATTTACTAAAAAAAGAATATTCAACTCTATTAACAGGCAGGAATGTTACTTTTGAGGTATTCCCCTTTTCATTCAAGGAATATCTTTCATTTAAGGGTATAATTGTCAAGGAAAAAATAGTTTTAGATAGGACAAAACACTCAATTTTGAATAATCTCAATCATTATTTTGAAATGGGGGGCTTTCCTGAGGTATTTTTTAAGGATGAAAGATACAAGATTAAAGTTCTTGAACAATATTTTGATGATATTTTATACAAGGATATAATAGATAGGTATAGCTTAAACAGCCAGAAAGCAAGGGACTTAGCGCTCTTTTTTGTAACAAATTTTACAAGTATAATTTCATTAAGAAGCATAAGAACATCCTTAGGATTATCTTATGATGCAGGAAAGGATTATTTATCATATTTCAAAGAGGCATTTTTATTTTTTACTTTAGACCATTTTTCTTATTCCTTTAAAGAGCAAAAAATACTGGCCTCTAAAATTTATTGCATAGATAATGGGCTGAGAAATGCCGTAAGCTTTAAATTTTCAAAAGATATGGGAAAACTTGCAGAGAATACAGTTTTTATTGAATTTAAAAGGAAGGGCAAAGATGTTTATTATTGGAATGATTCAGGAGAGGTTGATTTTGTAGTCAAAGAAAAAGACGAGTCATTAACAGCAGTTAATGTGTCTTATAGCGATGAAATTCATGAAAGAGAAATTGATGCATTGTTATCATTTAAGAAAAAATTCAATAAGACAAAAGAATTAATATTATTAACTAAAGATCTAGAAAAAAAAGAAAAAGGGATTAAATTTGTCCCATTATGGAGGTGGCTGTTAAATGAAAGATGATTATGAAATAAAATTTTGGAAGGATTGGCTGAACGCAGATCCATTGAAAAGACTAGAGCTTGCAAAAGGATTGCCTATTTTTAAAATGTCATTAAAAATGAAGAATACTAAAATGTGGAAAAGAGCATTTGCATTGCTTCTTAATGGTTATTTTGAGGATTTAGAATCTGTTGTTTATACTAAAATAAGGTTAGAGAATCACAAAAGAACACACCAACCATGTACTAAAGTGCATGGTTTGAAAAGGTGTGTTCTTTTGGGATGTCGAAAACAGAAAACATTCATCCACACACTAAAGTATGTGGTTTTCTGTTTTCCAACATAAGAAAAAGAGATAATTCAGAAGAATAGTGCGCGACTAACCTGGTATGGCACCAGTAGTTGGGTTCGAATCCATTTGTGGGTTCTCGTCGGTAAAGTGCTGAAGGCACAGCCTCTTCGATATGCTGGACAAATTGCATAGCAATTTTTGGCATGCTCAAGGACAAGTCCTTGACAGAAGAGTTTATAAATAAAAGCTAGCTTTTCATGTTAGAGATGCCACCATCGCCTAATCCGGTATGGCACCAGAGTGTTTTGTTTTAATACAAAATGCGGTGAACCTGGAAAATTTCTGTGCCGGTTTTTAGCCCAGAGTCTTTATAGCTGGACCCGCAAGGGTATCCCGGTTCAAATCCGGGTGGTGGCGTTATACTCCTGGTTAAACGCCTATTGGTTGCGGACTTGTACTAAAGGTTAAACGCCGCGACCAGGAAATTCACAAATCCATAAATCTTTTGTTCAGCTTATCGAGACAAAATCCGAAGATAAGCTACACTTCAAATCGGTGGATTTGATTTGAACCTGGAGACCCCGAAGGGTCCGGCTGCCTTGGAAAAACTCTCAAGGCCGGTGCACTACCGAGTTATGCGATCGCGGCATAGTATATAATGATGAAAAATAATGAGTTTTTAAGTGTTTCCATCTACAATTTCTTACATATCAAAGCATTGCCATCAAACATGAACAAATGTAAAACTTCAGTTCCAGTCAAATCATTCTCAAATTTAGTTCTAAGTTGCCAGTAATCCTGCTCTGGAATTTCGCCTCTTAAAATAACACTTTTAGCATCTAATTTTTTAAGCGCCTCAATTATCTCGAAATCATTATTAGGAACATTGTTTAAAACTGAAAAGCCAGTTAAAAAAACATTTGAAATACTGGAATGTGAAGTTAAAAATAAATTCTTTTTAGTTCGTTTAAAAATAAAAACATCCAAACCAAAAACAAGTTCTGAAATTAAATCAGCTTTTAAAACAGCTTTATCTACATCATAAATATACTCAAGAGCATTTTTAGTTCCAAGCTGTCTTTTCGCACCATTAACAATTTTCTCTTCAGAGGGCAAACTAACAACAGAAACATCATTTTTTTTCAAAGAACCAAAATACAAATTCAATCTATTCAATTCAAAATTAAAGGACAAATATTCTTTCTCGCAATCAAATGAAATCTTTTCAGGACCAATCTGCGGTGGAACCTCAATAGCAATATTTTTAGTTAATGAAGAATATTTATCTAAAATCTCGGAAATAATTGTAATATTTTCAATCTTTCTTTCAATCTCGCTAGCCAACCTCTCAGGATCGCAAAAAACAATATCAGCCTTATTAATCATCTTGACAACATCAGCAGAAATCGCATCACCACAAATAAATTCAATATTTTTTAATCCATAAACAGCGGCATTTTTGCGAGCATATTCAATCTTGCGAGGATCAATCTCAACAGAAATAACAGAATCACATTCTTTAGCAAAGGCAATACTTTGCATTCCAACTCCAGAACACAAATCAACAATTACAGAACATTTCAATCTTTTAGCCCTATAATTAGCAACAACATCAGGAGTTGCAAACCTCAAATCAGAAAGATTAAAAAATAATTTTGAAGCATCTTTAAATTTTTCTTTGCCCTTCAGGCGAGCTCTTGCAAGTTCAGAATCAGCAAATACCATTATTCTAAGAGGATAGGAACATCTCCCTCTACATTATACACCTTTTTGCATTTAACACAAGTTAGTTTATTTTTCTTAGAATCATATTTCAAAGCAGCCTTATCTTTAGGACAAACGACTAAACTTAATATTTCTTTATCAATCATTATACAACAACCCCTGCCAAATAATAAGCAAATCTATCTCCCACTTTAATAATATCGCTTGAAGTTCCTTGTAACACAAGGCATTCTCCTTCTTTATAAATTTTATTTTCACCTTCTTTGATATAAATAACCGCAGCAGTTGAATTAACATCAGCACAAGTTACAGCATCTTTTTTTCCACTATCTGTAGTAAACACATTCTTAACATTTAATTTGAAAACACCATAATCATTTGTTCCCAATATTCTTGAAAATTCTGTAGCAGCAATAACTGTATCTGTGCCTGTTTTATTAAAGAAATCCTGATCCTGGGTAATATAAACCACTTCAGTCCCAGTAGGTCTATTTAATAATTCTTCAACGCCCTTCTCAACAGTTATTCCCTCGACGTCAATAGGAGAATTCCTAAAAGAATAGTCGTAACCATTAAAAATATTAATTCTATAAAGGGTTATATTCTCTATCTTGTATTTAGTAAATTTAAAATCA
>CAYHUT010000010.1:0-15671 GCA_964359835.1 Candidatus Woesearchaeota archaeon | reverse complement strand
TCGATTTATAAAATTATTGGTAAATTCAACTATATTTTAGAATATCTCATTTTAGATTTCTTCATAAAATAAATCCTTCTGTGCTTTTTTATAGCAGAAATCTTTTTAAAGATTGTTATTTAAGTTTATCTATGAAATTATCTATATTAATGCCTGTTTATAATGAAAATGATAATGTGGGGAAAATAATTGCTAGAGTTTTAAAGGTTAAGTTGCCAATACAGAAAGAACTTATTGTTGTCGATGATTGTTCCAATGATGGTACAAAAGAAAGGCTCAAAAAACTTCAAAAAAAATATAAATTTCAGTTGTTTTTTCATGAAAAAAATAAAGGCAAGGGCGGTGCTGTTAAAACTGCTTTAAACCATGCTACGGGAGATTTTGTCATTTTCCAGGATGCGGATTTAGAATATTCTCCTGAAGATTATCCGGTTCTAATTAAACCTTTAATTGAAGGTAATGCTGATATTGTCTTAGGTTCAAGATGGCAGTTAAATAAATGGAAAAAATCTCATTTTTATGATTATATTCATTACTTAGGAAATAGATTCCAAAGTTTTGTTATGAGTTTTCTATATATGAAGTGGTTAAATGATGTTTGGACGTGTTATAAGGTTTTTAAAATTGATGTAATAAACTCTGTTGAAATTAAAGGAAATAGATTTGATTATGAAATTGAATTGATGTCAAAGCTGTTAAGAAAAAATTTCAAAGTTATTAATGTACCTATTAAATATCATCCAAGGGGTTTTGAAGAGGGTAAAAAGATTACCTGGAAGGATGGATTCAAGGCATTAATTGTAGCTATAAAATATAGAATTAACTTATAATTCTATAGTTTCTTTGTATACATAATAAAATAAGATTATTACAAGGCTAAAAGCTATTATAATTTCTAACCATAATACTAAATACGAAAAATTTTGAAGGAATTTATCTAATAAAGTTTTAGGAGTATAACTATCATATATTTGATCTTTTAATTTCCATCTTACAGGGTAATAAAACATAATATGGGTTTGATCAACTCCTTCCAAAATTGAAGGTTTTAACATTAAGGTTGTCTCATAAACTCTAAAATGGGGTTTATTTGTAGGTTCACCATAACCTCCTCCCCCATTAATAGCTATTATTTGTTTTGACATATTTGAAAATAAAGAGACCATATATTCCATACTATCATTTAACTGTCCAGGCTTAATTGTTCCCCAGCCACAATCATCAATTGCACATTCTATAAAAATGGTTTTTACAGGGACTTCTTTTTGAGGGAGATTTTTTAATGAATCGATAATTGATTGAAATAATGAAGCTTCAATATAATGTTTATCATTGAACATCCAAGCTATTTCTCCGCGATAAATTCTAGAATCTACAATCACTACCGTATTATCATCAATATTTTTTATTGCATAATCTCTTAATCCCCCTCTTGCCGATGTACTTGTAATATGCGGCCAAAGTATAAATAAACTAGAAAAGATTACAATTAAAACAAAACTAATATAAACTTTCTTTTTATTTTCATGATTTTTTATTTTTTCAATTATATTCACCAAAAATATTGCACCAATCGTTGAAAATAACACTAAATAAAATACGAAATGTTTTGCTAATGTTGAAGTTCCTGCAGTGAATACATAAGCTGGTAAAAATGTGATTGTCAGATAAATCAATTCTTTATTCTTTTTTATAATTGCTGATATCAAACCTAATATAAACAATGTGAATAGTATTGGATCCATCTTAAAAAAATATTCTCTAGAAGTTCCAATCAATTGTATTGGGAAAAAACCTGTATCTCCAAATAATTCAAATGGTTTCAATGATGCCATTATTGGTTTAAAAAGTTCATTATTACTATCCATAAATCTTACAAACATTACATCAGTAAGGCCCTTTTCTTTGTAAAGCAAATAGTTATAGGTTAATATGGGCATTACAATTATAATTAAAATAACCATAGATATAACTAGTGCTTTAATATTGTTTTTTGTAATAAATTCTTTTCTTTTTTCTTTTAAAGTAATATAGTGAATTATATACACTAAAATAAATGAGAATATATAAATTAAACCAAATGCTTTTACCATATATGCTAAACCCATGATTACAAAAGCAGGTATAGAAACTTTATTATGCTTTAAATCCTTGATGAAAAAATATATTGCAAATGCTACAAAAAATGTAGCCGCAGTATCCATTTCCATTATCATCATTCTTGTTGCAAACGGAGAGACTGCATAAAGAAAAGAAGCTACTAATGCTGTTTTTTTATTAGATAATTCTTTTGTTAATAAAAATATAACGATTATTGTCAATGTTCCAAAGAAGAAAGATGAGAATTTTGAAGAGAATAAAGTTACTCCGAATATATTATAGAATATGTCTTGCATATAAAACCATAATATGGCTTGGTTTTGATTGCCTATAGCCCCGGATTTTATAATATCTATTGCATGGGTGCCATAGACAATCTCATCTGCTGAAGGTCCAACATTAGCCGCAACTATTGCTCTAATAATTGCTCCAAAAATAACAATCAATAATAAGATTACAAATTCTTTTTTTCCAAAAATAAAATCTATTACTTTATCCGTTACTGTTTTTTCACTCATCTTGGTTTTAATAACTCTTCATTAGGATAAGTTGTCCTTAAATTATATTCATATTCTTCTTTTGTAAGTGTAAGATTCTCAGGGTAATTTATTTCCCATATTTTTATAGGGCCTATTTGTCTTCCCTGGTAAATTGCTAACGGCATTCCTTGGGAATCATCATAAACAACTTTAAAATAAGATGATTGTTTGTTTAACATATAAAGTTGACCAAAGTTTGAATGATAAGTTCTTTTTGATAATAAATAGCCTGCTCCAATTGCATTAGCTTCTGTTTGACTTTGGATTACTGGAACTATTCTAAAACATCCATCATAAGAGGCATTTTCGAATTCGTAAAGTTGATTATTCATGAATATACATTTTAAGGGAAGTTCAACTTGGCTGTTTTGATAACCCATTAAAACTGTGGGTTGTAACATTTTTTGTGTTTTTGTGTTATTTATTATTATATTCTCAAAAGGCACTTTAATTGCAAATATGCCTGCCATTTGTGCGGGGAAAATTTTACCTTGATAGATAAAATCTTCATCAAGAGCGAATCCGCCTTGATAATAAATTTCAACACCATTTCTTGTTTCTTTTTGTTGGGGTGAAAGCGAGAATGTTGTTATCCAAGAGAACCTATCATAGTTTTCATCTGAACCAATTGAAGAATAAGCAGTATATTTTCCTATTTCATCTTGTACCATTAAAAGATAATTTGCATTATGGGTATATAAAAATGGAAGTGCTTCTTCTTGTGTTTGTCCTGTTAAAACTTTTCTACCCATTAAATAATTCCACCAACCAATGAAGTTTCCACCATCTCCAATAGTAGCCCTTTCAAAACCAGATTGGACCCAATAACCATAATCCCACCAATGGGCAAATACTGCATTACTAGGAGTATTTTCACGAACCCATTTACCTGCATATTGCCATTGCTGATTATAACCTGGGCCCATATAACTCATTTGATTATAGGCTGCAGAAGCATCCTGGTAAATTGCCCCCTGAGGAATTACCGAACCCATTGCAAATGGATTAAATAATAATAAAGCAAGGAGAATTATTCCCACGTATCTAATTATTGGTTCTTTTCTTGTATAAAAATAATCAAATAATGATATTAAGAAAAATGATGCAAGTATCATAACTACTGGTGTGAATTCATATGTTAAACGAACTGCGGCAGTAGCTGCCATTACACTTAATATAAACCATACAAAAATAAAAGCATATTTTGGATTTATTTCTGATACTTTTTTATAAATTTCAGGATCATGGTAATAAGTTTTGATATAATAATATATCATTATTCCTATAAAACCCAATAATGCCCCATAGAATGTCATTCTTGATAATGTTGATTCACCATTAAATATTGATGATGGAGAATATCTTGAAAAAATATAAACAAAAATAAAAATTGCATAACTTATTGTCAAATATTTCTTTTTATCAATTTCCTTTACTGCTTGGTAAAATAACAAAATTGAACCAAGCATCATTGACCAGGTAATAATTCTGCCGAATTGACCAAACCATTCAATAACATATGGTTTTTTGTTTTCAGCTACTGTCAATGTCCAACGATTATCTGCATACATATGAAATAACAATTTTTTAATTTCACTTAACTTACTTAAAAAGAAATCTGGTCCAAATATTATAAATGCCAAAATTAAACTTATAATTGCTGCGACTATTATTCCTATAACTCCTTCTGGGAGGTTTATTTTTTCAAATTTACTTTTTAATTTAAAGTAACTTTTTTTGTATATAACAAGATCAGTTGTAGCAACTAAAAATGTGAAATAAGGAACAACTCCCATTAAACTCCCAATTGTAGATTTTATAACCTCAAATCCGCCATACATAAAATTTAACAATGTTACAATCCCTATCAAAGCAGTATAGGGGTAATAATCTTTTTCTTTAAACTTATTTAATAATAATTCGATTAATGTAAATCCGCCTATTACTATTAATATAAAACTAGAAGAACCTGCTGTTTGTTGGGCTAATATTGTAACTATTGCTGTTAAAATACCAAATATTACTTTATTCTTTAATTTTTCTGATTGCCATGAAACAATATACAGATAAAATGTCATTATTATAAACATCATTGCCAGCATATCATGATCAGATGAAACACTTCTAAATAAGAAAGAAGGAATGAATTGAATCATTGTAACTGCAAGCAATCCCACTTTCCAATTAAATAATCTCCTAATTAATAAAAAGAAAAATAAACTCATTATGGCCATTGTTAATGGGGGATATAATAAATCTACATATTCTACTGTTATTGAAGGATCAAAAAAATGCAAAAATTGATATAAATAAGCTACAAAATAAGAGGTAAATACCCCAAGATGGCTAATATCTGCTCCCAATGGAACAAAACGCATCGGATCAAGAGTATATAATGTGCCATATTGTACAATATATTGGGCATATCTTAAGAAAAGAGTTGAATCCAATTCTAGACTAATATACTGTCCTGTTGTGATATCTTTTAACAAATTAAAATTAAATGTTCTTACCCAGAATCCAAAAATGATTATAATTGCAAGTATAGCATAAACTAAAAGCTGCTTATTATTTTTAATATAATTTTTTATATTCTCTTTTCTTTGCTCTATTTCATCCATCTTATCCTTGCCTTAAACTCCGTTTATATAGTTTTTGATTCTTTAATAATTGCTTTATATCGAAAGGTTTTTATAGGCTTATTTAATTCTTATCAATATGAACTACTTCATATTTTTTTGTGCATTTGTAACTTTTTTGACAACCTTTCTACTTATACCCTGGGCTATCAAATTTTTAAAAAGAATTGGATTAGAAGTTAAAGACCAAAATAAAGCCAGTTTACCTCTTGTTTCTTTATCTGGAGGATTAGCTGTTCTTGTAGGAATATATGCTGGTTTTTTTACTTTTATATTTTTAAGAAAATTCTTTTTTTCTACTGCTTTCTATAGTATAACTATGGAACCAAATAATTTAGCTTTATTGTTTGCAGCCATGACTTCATTATTTATTGTCACTTTTGTGGGATTTATAGATGATTTAATTGTTCATAAATCTAAAGATAGGTCAGGCGGTTTAACCCAATGGCAGAAACCTTTGTTGACTTTAGCAGCAGCTGTTCCATTAATGGTTATGAAGGCTGGAGAAACTACAATGTATTTACCTTTTTTCGGGCCTGTTAATTTTGGAATTATTTACCCTCTTGTTTTAATCCCAATTGGTGTTATTGGTGCGGCAAATATGGTAAATATGCTCGCAGGTTTTAATGGAATGGAAGCGGGAATGGGGATTGTATATTTTGGAATGTTGGGTTTTTATGCTTACATAAATCAAAGTTACCTAGCCGCCTTAATTGCCTTATTTATTTTTACAGCTTTAATTGCATTTTATTGGTTTAATAAATTTCCAGCTAAAATATTTCCAGGAGATTCATTAACTTACTTGATGGGGGGCGGACTAGCAATAATTGCAATTATTGGGAATATTGAAAAAGCAGTTTTAATTTGTTCAATTCCATTTTTTATTGAACTTGTTTTAAAAGCAAGAGGGAAATTTAAAGTACAAACTTATGGATGTGAGAAAAATGGTAAAATATTTTCAAGATCCGGAAACAAGATTTATTCAATACCCCACATCTTAACAAGAACTGGCAAATTTACTGAAAAACAAATAACTTATGCAATGATTTTAATGGAACTAGTTTTTGCAAGCTTGATTTGGTTTATTTAGATGAAAAATATAGAGGGTTATTAATATGGTTAAAAAACTTTTTGATTATAAAAAAGAGGATAGTTTAATTAGAGATAGTTTTATACTTTTTATAGCAACAATGTTTGCTAATTTAGCGGCTTTTTTTTATCATTTTTATATGGGCAGAGTTTTAGGGCCTGCTGATTATGGGATTTTAGGAGCAATTCTTTCAATTGCTTACATTGTAAGTGTTCCTTCAATAGTTATTCAAACAACATTGACTAAATTTATAGCCGATTTAAAGGCTAAGAAAAAAGATAAAGATATCAATTTATTGTATAAAACAGCACTTTCTAAATTTTTTTTGTTTTCTATCTTGATATTTGTTTTATTTTTGAGTTTAAGCCACTTTTTAGCAGGATTTTTGAAGATAGATACTTTAACATTAATTGTATTCAGTCCTGTTCTAATATTTGCTTTTTTATTGCCTGTTACAAGGGGGTTATTACAGGGAAAACAAGAGTTTAAGAAATTAGGTTTTAATTTATTCTTAGAAGCGTTTTCAAAACTTGTCTTGGGCATTTTACTTGTTTATATGGGGTTTCATATTTATGGGGCAATTGCAGGCATTGTTTTATCCTTTACTGTTGCATTTTTTTATTTGCACCTTGGTAATATTAAAATTAAAACTGAAAATAAATTTGAAATGTCCAATATTTATAAATTTGGAATACCTGTTCTTCTCTCTTTATTGATATTGACTTTATTCTATACAATTGATGTATTTTTAGTAAAACATTATTTTTCAGAATTAGAAGCAGGATATTATGCAGCAATTTCATTAATTGGGAAGATTGTATTTTTTGCTTCTGCCGCCATTTCTACAGTAATGTTTCCTAAGGTTGCTGAGCTTTATGCTAGAAAAAAACCAACCATACAAATTTTATACAAATCAATGTTCTTTGTTTCTATTATTGGTGTTTTTATCATTGCATGTTATTTATTATTCCCAAAACTTATTGTTTCAATTTTATTAGGAAACGCCTTTATTGAGATAGCGAGTTATTTATGGATGTTTGGGATTGTTATGTTATTCTTTTCATTAACATATTTACTTGTTTTTTACAATTTGTCTGTTAATAGAAAATCTTTTTTGCCTTACTTATTATTTGTTTTAATTGTTGAAATAGTGGTTATTTTCTTTTATCATGTTTCTTTAAAAACAATTATCTTTGAGTTAATTTTATTAAACCTCTTATCCCTTATTTTAATGTTGATTTACACTTTGAGGAGAAAATGAGATTGTCTATTATAATCCCGGCTTATAATGAAGAAAAAAGATTGAATAAAGAAAAGATTCTAGATAATTATGTTAATTATTTTTCTAAGATTTATAAAAATGATTTTGAAATTATTGTAGTTTTAAATGGTTGTAAAGATGATACTTTGAATGTTGTTAAACAAGCTGCCAAAAAATTTAAACAGATTAAATATTTAGATATAAAAGAAGCAATTGGTAAAGGCGGAGCAGTTGTTGAAGGATTTAAATTGGCTAAAGGAGATTTAATAGGGTTTGTTGATGCCGACCAATCTACACATGCAGATGCTTTTTATGATTTGGTGAAAAAAATTGATGGGTTTGACTGTATAATTGCTTCCAGGTATATGAAAGAATCTATTGTAAACCCATCTCAGCCATTTTTCAGGAGAATACCTTCAATTGTTTTTAATTTAATGGTAAGAGCTCTTTTTTGCTTAAATTTTAAAGATACTCAATGCGGTGCTAAACTCACCAAAAAAGATGCATTGAAATCTATTCTAAATGATTTGAGTGTAAAAAAATGGGCATTTGATATTGATTTGTTGTACTGCTTAAAGAAAAAAAGATTTAGTATTGTTGAGGTCCCTACTGTTTGGAGCGAGAGAACAGGGAGTAAATTAACATTTAAGACACCTTATGAAATGTTTATGTCAATATTAAAATTAAGATTGAATCATTCCTCTTTTGCAAGATTACATAAATTCAGGAGTTTTTAATATGAAAAAACCATATATTTCTGCAGTTGTACCTGTTGCGCCTGAGAGAAATTGTGAAGTTATGAATTCTTTGAAAAATATGAATTATCCCAAGGATAAATTTGAGATTATTATTAAAATTGGTAAAAATCCTTCTGAGAACAGGAATAATGGTGTTAAAGCTTCCAAAGGTGAAATTATCGCTTTTTTAGATGATGATGCTGTTTTAGATTTAGATTTATTCAAAAATGCTGAAAATTTTTTCAATGAACATCCTGAAATTGATGTTGTTGGTGGTCCGCAGCTGACCCCTAAGGATGATGGATTTTTTGCAAAAACTTCAGGATATGCTATTGAATCTTTTTTTGGAACATTTAGAATGAGTAAAAGATATACTCAAGGAAAATTAGAATTGGATACCGATGAAACAACCTTAACCTCTGCTAATTGTTTTGTTCGCAAAAAGATTTTTTCTAAAGTTAAGGGGTTTGATCCAAGATTATTTCCTGGTGAAGATCCTGAGTTTTTTTCAAGAGTAAAGAAAACAGGTTTTAAATTGGCTTATAATCCTGAACTTGTGATTTACCATAGAAGAAGGTCCAATTTTTTCGAATTTTGCAAGCAGTTTTTTAATTATGGCAAGGTAAGATTAGAGAAAGAAAAAATCGGGAAAAGTTTGCCTGGATTAGTATTTTTTATACCCTCCTTATTTTTAATTTATTTGGTTTTATTGCCTTTACTTGTTTATTTGTTTAATTGGTGGTTTGTCCTGCCTTTTGTTTTTTATTTGATTGTTGCTTTCTTTGTTTCAGTTTATGTTTTATTTACTAAGGGGGCTTTAGGATTCTTTTTATTGCCTTTTTTGTTTTTATCCATGCATTTATCTTATGGGGCTGGAATGCTATACTACTTGTTGAAACGGTAAGCTTATAAAATTAGGTTTCTTTTTCTTTATATGATAAAATTGCCCCCAGTTAGTTTTATTATTTGTACTTATAATGACAAGTTACTTGTTAAAAAATGCATAGATAGCATTCTTTTTCAAGATTATTCTGGCAAATTTGAGATTATTTGCATTGATGACAAATCTACAGATGGAACTTTAGAGTTTTTGAAAAGTTATGGTTCCAAAATAAAATTATTTATAAATAAAACAAAATATGCTGAGGGTTTTGATGCTGGAAAATCTCAGGGTTATAAAAAAGCAAAAGGAGAAGTTATTATTTTTTTAGATCAAGATAATGAATTAATTGGGAAAAATTGGTTAAGTGAATTTGTAAAACCATTTATTTTTGAAAAAGATATTATTGGTGCCCCTTGCATAATGCAGGTTAGGAAAGAGGATAATATTGCTAACAGATATTTAAGTTATATGGGCACTGATCCATTTGCAATTGAAAGGTCTTTTGAAGGCAGATTTGCACTTGGAAAGTTAAAATTAGATGACAAGAAAGATTATTGGATTTATTCTATTCCTAAAGATGATATTTTATGCACTGGTGGAAATTGTTTTGGCGTTTTCAAGAAAAATTTAGATTTAATTAATGGTTACAGCTATGATGTTGAAATGATTTATAATTTGGTTCATAAAGGCGTTAATAATATTGCAATTCCTAAAAATACTCGTGTTCACCATTTAACTGTTAATTCTTTATGGGATTTTGTTTCAAAGAGATATAAATGGGGCAAGAGATATGCTGTTGCTGATTTGAAAGATAATAATAGGAAATATAGCTGGATACCCCAAAATTTCAAAGAATGGGTTAAATTTTTTGTTTTTGTTTTCTTGAATTTAATTATTATTACAAGGTTATTTAAAGGAATTTGGAATTGTTTTAAGTACAAGGATTTAGCTTGGATTTTACACCCCTTTATGCTTTTTTATATTGCTCTTGTTTATGGGATTTTGGGTGTTTATATGGTTGTTAGAAGGTTGTTTTAATTTTTAATTGATTCTCTTTAATATATGATAATCTCCAATAACTTTTTCTTCTTTATAATATTGACTTAATTCTTCTTTTCCTATTCTATCAAAATCTTTTTCAAGAATTGCGATATATTGGATATTTTTTTCTTCAAATAAATATTTTTTTACTTTTTCTTTATCGGGATAAATTTGACTTATATCATAATAATCATTATACCCCAGATAATATCCAAGATGGGCATATACTGCAGTTTGGTTACTTAGTATCTGATTAGTTTTAAAATATTGAATTGTTTCTTTTGAACCAGATGTCCCATATAAATTATGTGTTGAATAATCTGCGGTTGCTTGAGTTATATCTATATAAAAGAATGTAGTAAATGTTAAAAATAATAGGATTATCATCGCTTTGTTCTTTATCTTCAATTTAATTGTAATTAAATAAAATATTATTAATGGAATTAATACATACAATAAAAACCTCATTAATATTTTTGGGATAGCCATCATTAAGTATTGTTTGTTTGCGAATATCCGAACTTCAGGTATTAATGGATCTCCTAAAATTATAAAAAAGTAAAATATTGTCAATAATGATGCTATTAGTAATAAATATGCTTTTTCTAATTTAATTTCTATTTTTGAAAGCATAAATGCAATGAAAATTGCAATATAAGGGATTGCTATGATATAATATTTAGGAAAGTTCCAAGTTGAAGATCCTGCAATAAAAAATATTATTATTGAAATTATCGGAATTAATGCAATTAAAATCAGATTTTTATCTGTTTTGTATATTCTATTTTTTATAAATAAGTATAACAAATATAAAAATAATACTATAAAAAAAGGTATTGCAAAATAAAAAAACATTTTTACCGACCAGAAGGATTTAGAAATGTTAGTAAATGAACCACTAGTTATATTTATTAATGAACTAAGTAAGGAGTTTTGTTTAAATGGCTTTATAAAATCAAGATTATAATATTTAGTATATATCCAGAATGTTAATAAAAATAAAAATAATGAGCTTAATATTACTATTATAATTTGTTTGAATTTTTTCAGATTTTTTGTTAAAATTGCATATAATACTACTGAACTACAGAGTATTACCGTTCCACTGAATTTAGACCAAAAAACCAATAATAATGAAGGAATAAGGTACCAATAATTTTTATTTTTTATATAAAAATATACGAATAGGGTCATGAATAAATTAAGAATAGAACCATCAATATCCAAAATTATTGAACTTTGGATTGCAAGAGGATTTAAGATGTATAACAATGATGCGATTGTTGCCCAAAATAATTTTCTTTTTTTTACTAGTTCTGAAGTTATCAAAAATATTAAGATAATTGTTAATACTTCAAAGATAATTGCAACTGATCTTAAAGCAATTGGATTTTCTCCAAAAAAATATTGTGGAATTGCTAAGATTGTTATATATAAGGGGGGATGCCAAAGGCCTTGAAAATTATTATTAATTAAATCTGCTTGATAAATTGGTTTTCCAGTTTCTAAAATACTTTTTGAAGCTTTTATGAATTCTACCTCATCCGCTTGAAAAAGATTTTGTACAGAGAAAGATAATAAACCAAGATACAACACTACAATAATTCCTATTAAACCTATTTTTTTTGTTGATACCATTTTATTTAAATAAAGTTTTTATCCTAAAAATAACAATTTGTCCAATCATTTGAAGACCCAACACAAATGCTTTTATAAAACTTCCTGTAACTGAAGATTTTCCCACTCTTTTATTATAATGTAAAGGTATCTCTACAAAATTTATTTTAGATGTTACTATTATCAACATCAATTCCAAGCCAAAACAAGACCCTCCCGCTTTAAACTTATGCTTTATTTTTTCGTAAATAGGCCTTTTAATCAATTTCATTGTGCAACCTACATCACTTAAATGGGTTGTGCCAAAAAAAACCTCTATTAGTTTTGCAATAAACCAGTTGCCTGTTTTTAAGAACCACCCCATATTTGCGCCACTTAAAATCATTGAAGAGGTTGTCCTTGTCCCAAAAACAACATTAAAATCATCTGAATATTGCAATAATTTTAGGATATCTTTTGCTACAAATGTACCATCTGGTTCTGAAGGGATAATTAAATCGCCTTTTGCTTCTGCGAAACCTCGCCTATATCCCCATCCATAACCTTGTTTTATTTCATGAACTAATTTTGCTTTTGTTTTTTTAACTTCATCATCTGTTCCTTGGGCGGCATTGTTATTAACAACTATTATCTCATCTACTATCCCTGTTGCAAAAAAATCATTTATTGATTGTCTTATAGAATCCTTTTCATTATAAGTAGAAAATACAACTGATACTGTCTTATTTTTCCACATTTTTATTTAACTCCGTAATTATCAGCATTTGTTTTCCTAATGGTTTAAAAGGAGAATGGAGGTATAGCTTTATTAATATTTTGCTTGTTGGAAGTTTAGATTTAAGGCTGAATGGAAGAAATTTAGGTTTTATTTTTATTATCTTGAAATCATTAGATTTTAAAAAATCTTTTAAACTTTCATCAGACCATACTTTGATATGGGTGTAATCATCAAAATAATTTTTAGAACAATATTTGTAATTAGGTTGTATTATAATTATTTTACCTCTGGTTTTTAGTTTGTTTTTTATTATTTTTATACATTTATATGCATGTTTAAGGGATAGGTGTTCTAAAAAATTACTGAGGAAAAAAATATCAATTGAATTATTTTTCAATTCTTTATTTAATTTTTTATAATCGCAAAATAATGCTTTTATATTGGGATTGCAATAATCTTTTGGGTTAATATATGCATCAACTGCAATTTTATTCTTTGCTTGTATTTCATTGATAAAATCGCAATAACCCGAGCCGAGGTCCACAATTGTTGAATCATTTGGGATATATACTTGAAGGTATTTTGCTATTTCTTTCCAAACTATCCTTCTTTTACTATTAAAATTAAATCTTGTTGATTGATAGTTTGAATAATTATTCATATCTCTTTTTTTGCAATTCCCTTTATATATTTTACTAAACAAATAAATAAGCTTATAAACTACTTTTTCGGTTTGATTATATGGTTTTTGTGACTGGTGGAACTGGATATGTTGGAAAATATGTTTTAGAAAAGTTATATGTCAAAAACTTGTCCTTGGGCATGTCGAAAACCCAGGGGGTTTTCAAGCATTCTAAGAGAGATAAAATAAAAGTTCTTGTTAGAAAAGAATCGGATATGTTAGAATTAAAGAAAAAATATCCCCAAGTTATATTTTTTGTTGGAGATTTAAATGAGAGGGATAAACTTGTTAGATTTTTAAAAGGCGAGAAAATTGTTTTACATTTAGCGGCAAAATTACACGGTTCTTACAATGAGATGTATAAATCAAATATTGAAGGTTTTTCTAATTTAATATTTGCATGCAGTAAAAATAAAATTGAGAAAATTGTATTTTTAAGTTCAATGTCTGTCAAAAGACCGTTTTTAGATGATTATGCAAAGACTAAAATCGAGGGAGAGAAGATGCTTTTTGAATCAGGAATAAAAAATGTTGTAATAAGACCAGCGATGATTTTTGGCGGGCTACATAGTAGTTTTGCTGAAATTGTTAATAAGTTAACTTCAATACCTTTTATTATCCCTGTTTTTGGTGATGGAAAATACCAATTAGCGCCTGTTCATGTTGATGATGTTTCTGAAGCTGTTGCAATTGCTACTGATTTGAAAGCAAAACAAGAGGGGATGTATGAACTTGGTGGAGAATTAATTAGTTTTAATGAATTTGCTAGGATTTTAAGAAAGAAATATAAAATGAAAAGAATTATCTTACATTTGCCTTTATTTTTTGTTAGATTTGTTGCAAGAATCTTAGAATTTATTAAATTACCAATAATAACAACAGGTTTTGTTAAAAATATAACTATAAGTACAACAGTAAATATAACAAGGTTTATAAAAGATTTCAAATTCAAACCAAGAGGATTTAAGGGGGGATTTTAATGCTATACATTGATGTTTTGTTGAATAGTTTATCGTGGAGATATCCTTTTAGGATTATTTCCAATGTTTGGTATACTTTTAGGTCTGGTCCAATTGCGCCAAAACCATTTAAATTAAAGATTGAAAATACTCTTTTTTGTAATCTTAAATGCAATATGTGCCCGCATGCTGGTGGCATGAAACGAAAAAAAGGAAATTTGACTTTTGAGAAATTTAAATATATATTTGATCAGGTTGAGCCATGTTATTTAAATTTAACAGGGATTGGCGAACCATTAATGAATCCAGATATTTTTAAAATAATTTCTTATGGAAGAAAAAAAAGAGCTTTTGTAAAGTTGGATACAAATGCAATGCTGTTGAATGAAGAGAATTCAGGAAAAATGCTAGAAGCAAATCCAAGTATACTTTCAATATCTCTTGATGGAATGAAGAAAAAAACTTATGAGGATATAAGAACAGGAGCTAATTTTGAAAAAGTTATTTCAAATATAAGAAATTTTTCACAGATGAAACAAAAATTAAAATCTTCAATGGAATTGCATTTATTTATGGTTGTCCAGAAAAAAAATCTTAATGAAGTAATGGATTTTATTAAATTTGGAGAGGAGATAAAAGCAGATTCTATTAATGGAACTTTTGTAATTAGTTTGGGGTTAAATGAAAATGACAAAACTGCTATTACTAATTGTAAGAAAGAAGATTTGGAGAAATTAAGAGTGCAGTTAAAGGAAGCAAGAAAAAGACTTGGGAATAGATTAAAGATGGATAATATGATTAAATATTTAGATGAGGTTTGTACAAAAGGAAGAGTTGAGACTAGGGGTTATAATTCAACTAAACCTTGCTATTTGCCTTGGTATGCGCCTTATATCACTTGGGATGGAAATGTCTCACCTTGTGATTTTTACTGCGAGAATGAAATTGTTTTTGGAAATGTCTTTAAAGAGCCTTTCATGAAAATCTGGAATAATAAAAAAGCTCAGGAATTTAGAAAAAATTTAGTTAAAAAGAGAACCGGAACCTGTACAATATGCGGTGTTGAAGAGGATTTTATTTACAATAGCTATTGGTTTTTGAGAAAGATTCCAATATTAAACCGATTTACTTATAGAAAATAGTTAGGGATTATATTAAAAAAATAATTTAATAAAAAATAGGAGTATGAATAATCAAACATGGCAAAATTTAAGGTTTTACTTGTTGAAGCGGGAACTGAATTAAGTGTATTCCCGCCACTCGGTTTAATGGAGCTTGGAGCTTTTTTAAGGGCAAATAATGATGAAGTTTTAATTAAGGATTATTGCGGTTTGAATATTAATGAAAATGAATTAAGGAAAACAATTGAAAAATTTGATCCTTTTGTTGTTGGTGTTCGCGTTTT
>CAYHUT010000009.1:0-16144 GCA_964359835.1 Candidatus Woesearchaeota archaeon | reverse complement strand
TATAAAGGCAAAACACAGAGGTTTATATACTTATCCCTTTAAGTTGACAATATCCTATTTGTAATAGAAGGAAGTTTCTATTGCCAATATAAACTATTTGAATAACTGATTTTATACTGTTTCAAATGACGAGAGTATTTTTGATGTTTTCTATAAGATACTTAACTGAGAATTTATAAAAGAAAGAAAAAAGAAAAGAAATAAAAATGCTGCTTATTTATTTGCAGCAAAGAACGCCAATCATTTTTGAGCTATGCCTTTTGCTTAGGTATTTATCTCCTTTAGTATAACTAGATCCATCATCGCATCCATCTGCTGATCCAGTTCCTATATAATTGTTTGCTAAATCATTACAGGAAGCAGAAGGTATGGTCCAGCTGTCTTCGTATACAAATCCTTTTTTGCATGATTTAGTATCTGTGTAATATGTTTCGGTATATAAATTATTTACATAATTACAGCCATAATTATCTTCTGGGGTTCCTGAATTATAGCAAATTGTATTCCAAGTTTGTTTACCCTTCATCGTAGCGTCTATTGGTACATACTTGCATTTATCACTTAATACTAAATTCAATTTATCTACTTTTTTAGGAGCATATCCCGTAATACTTGCTGTTGATAAACTTACAGCTACTGCGAGGATAACGGTTAATCCTAGAACTAGCCAAATATCTTTATGTTCCATTTTATCATCTCCTTTTTGCTCAACCGCCAGTGAGGATGTTCGCAGCATAGCGAGGACACCGCAACAAGGGCGAGTCAAAATTATTTTTTCCTAAAGAATTCTGTGTTCTTTGGTATATATATATATATATATATCGATTTTATTTTTTGTGTATTAAGACATTATTTTTCTAAAAACATTATCTTTTTTATAATTTTTTTCCAAATATTCTGCTAAACTGTTATAAATACTAGATGTTTAATGATAGTAAAATATACAAATAAGGTATAATTAGTAAACACCAAATAATAGGTAATTCAATACCAAATAATAGGTAATATTATGCTAACAAAAAAACAATTAGACAATGCTTTACTATTCTTTAAAAATATCAATAAAATTTTAAGAAAGTAAAAAAATTAAGATATAGTATATGCCCTTTCTATTTGTGATTATTTTGTTTTTCATAGGGCGTAATTTTTAATTAGTTAGTTATATAAATATGTTAATTTTGTTAAATTTCAATGACAATAATTAAATTTAAGAAAGCGGATTTGAGGAATGTATTCGGTACTTTGAAAACAGAGATGACTGGGCAGGAATTCAAAGATTTAGCTAGAGAAGGATGGGGGGATGATTCTAAACTAATTGAATCTATTAGTAAAATTAAAAAGAAAGATTTGTTAAAGAGATTAGATAACCTAAAGAATTATAAATCTACAAAATAATTTTATCTCACCTTAACAAGCTCTTCTATTATTTCAATTGCGTTTTTTAATTTATCTTTGTTTTCTGCGTATATTGTCAGTAATAAATCCCCTTTCTGAACTTTATCATTTAGTTTGACATTTAGGTATATTCCAGCGCCTTTATCATTTGGAGCACCAGCTATTTTTGCTATTCTTGAAATTTGGTTATTACTTACATTTTTTATTGTTCCGGCTTTATTAGTATAAATCTCATGATGATAAGGACCAATTGTGATTTCATCGGGATGAATATTTGCATTTCCGCCCTGTGCTTTTATTATTTCACGCATTTTTCTTTCGGCTTTTCCGGATGTTAAAATTTCTTCAGCTTTTTGATAAGCATTTTTTATACCTGTCATTTTCATCAATTCAGCAGCCATCATTAATGATTTGTTTCTTAAATCTTTAGGACCGCGGTTTTGCAGGACCATCATGACATCTCTTGCTTCAAGCGCTGGCCCGATACCACGACCAATAGGTTGTATTCCATCTGTGATAATTACCTTTACTTTTATTTTCAATTTTTTGCTAAGTTGTATGAATTTTTTCTTCAAATCAACTGCTTTTAATCTATCTTTTATTTTTGCTTCTGGTCCCAGAGGGATATCTATAAGGACATGAGTTGCTCCAACTGAAACCTTTTTTGCCATTATACTGGCTAATAAAATTCCTTGAGGATCAAGATTTAATGGCTTTTCAATTTTGATTAATTTATCATCAGCACTTGCTAAGTCTAATGTTCCACCCCAGACCATGCAACCATGTGTTTTTTCTACAATATGTTTTATTTGTTGCATTGATAATCCCACTGGTGCAAGAACTTCCATTGTATCTGAGGTCCCAGCAGGACTTGTAATTGAGCGCGTAGATGTTTTTGGCACATATAAACCTGCGGCTGCAAGGATTGGGACAATAATTAATGTTGTTCTGTTTCCGGGAATTCCGCCGATGCAATGTTTATCCACAATCGGTTTGTGATTTAATTTAATTTGACTGCCGTTATTTACAATTGCCTTTGTCAAATGAGCTGATTCGTTTAGTGTCATGCCATTTATGTAGCAGGCTGAAACGAAACAGGCAATTTCAATGCTTGTTAACCTATTTGCAACAACATCTTGGATAATTGCATTAATTTCTTTTTCAGTTAGTTCTTCATTTTTTAATTTCTTTTTAATTTCAAGAACCGATGATGGACTTTTTGTTAATTCTAAGTGGACTTCTTCGCCTTCAAGTATATCAAGTTCATTTGCCAGATCATAGAATAAACCAATCTCTCCTGTTTGAATCAAACTGTATTTTTCTGCAAGATCTACGACTGCGATTGCGTTTTTTACGCCCTTTGTTAATTTTATTCTTTCTAAAGCTGTTACACCTATATCTGTTGCATCTCGTTGATTTAGAACTGCGATTAATGTTCCACCTGATTCAATATTAATTATTTTTGTTTTTAGTTTTACTGCCATTAGATATCCCTTTTAATCTCTTATATACTCATAATAATAATTTTCAATTATTACAATCATCATTGATAGTATTAATGGTCCAGCAACCATACCTATTATTCCAAATAGTTCAATTCCACCGATTATTCCAATTAAAATTATTACTGGATGCATTTTTGCACGGTTACCAATGATTTTTGGTCTTGTAACATTTTCAACATATGCTACTGCTGCATAAATAACCACCAATGAAATTAAAAGCACATAATCTTGATTGATAAAACTTAATATTGCTAATGGCAGGAATACTAGCAGGAAAGGTCCTATTAATGGAAGTAAGGATGTAAATGCTGCAACTGCTGCCCAGATAAAAGCCCCTTGTATTCCTAAGATTGTAAAACTTATTGCACAGATTATGAATTCTATTACTGCTATCATAAAAAAACCATTTACAATTGAATAAGTTGTTTCTCATATATTCTCAATAAATTCATCTTTGTGCTTGAAAGGAATTGCTTTTTTTACTTGTTTTATGAAATCTTCACCGTTCATTAATAAATAGAATGTTGTGATTATTGTTACTAAAATAGACATTATTATGCCTGGAAGATTCATTATCATCTTTCCAATAACTGAACTAATAAATTCAACAACCTTCATAGAATTTGTTGTTAGGTAAGACATTACTTCGGGATTTTTTATGTAATTTTCTAGTATTGCCCCTGCTTTTTGCAAAACTCCATTTTCATACATAGCAGTTGCTTCTTTGAATATAATATGCCCAACAAGAACAATTGGAATAATAACAATAAAAATTGCTAGGAGGGTGGTTATTATTGCAGAAACATAATCTTTTTTTAAAAGTTTATTAATTCTCCTGTAAATTGGATGAAGAATATAAGCAAGTATGAAGCTGGCGATTAATGCTGTAAGAAAGGGCTTTATTAAAAGATAACAAACATAAAGAAGTATTAGAAATAAACCTAGTAATACATACTTTTGCACCCCTTTATTTTCCATGATTTTTTTATAGAAATAGGATTTATATACTTTATTATTTATTATTTAGTCAATGTGCGGAATAATTGGTTTATTCAATGTTGAGAATTCACAGGATTTAGTTAAGAAAGGATTGAATTTGATGTTGGATAGAGGCAAAGATGGTTCTGATTTTGTTGAAGGAAAAAATGGAGTTTTAGGACATTCATTGCATTCTGTTGTTGGCAAAGTCAAACAGCCTTTTGTTGGTGTTGGGAAATTTGTTTCAAATTGTGAGATTTATAATTGGAAAAATCTTTGCGAGAAATATAAAATTGAAGCAAGAAACGATTCTGAGTTAATTTTTAAATTAATTGAAAGAAAGGGTGTTGATAATTTAAAGGAGATTTTAAATGAACTTGATGGAGATTTTGCATTTGCTTACTGGATTAAGGATAGGATTTATTTGGCAAGGGATTTAATTGGTGTTAAACCTATCTGGTTTAGTTTTTCTAATAATAAACTTGCTTTTTCTTCAGAACGCAAGGTTCTTGTTTCTTTAGGTTTTTTAAATATTTATGAATTAAATCCTAGACATATTTTAATTTATGATGTTAAAAGCGGAAAGATAAATTATGATGAGATTAAATTTTTTAATATTAAGCCAGAATTGCAAGAAGATTATAATATTTTGAAGAATAAATTAAAAGGTTTGTTGATAAGTTCAGTTGCAAAAAGGATTCCTGATTCTAAATTTGGGATTTTATTTTCAGGCGGTGTTGATTCTTCGTTGATTGCATTTATTTGCAAAGAATTAGGTATTTATTTTAAATGTTATGTTGGCACTGTTTCTGGTTTTGGTGATTCTGAGGATTTGAGATATGCTAGAAAAGCTGCAAAATTACTTAATGTTCCTTTAGTCGAGGGTGTTGTTCCATTAAAAGATGTTGAAAAATACTTATCAAAGGTTTTACCATTAATTGAATCTAATAATGTGGTTAAGGCAGGAGTTGCTTTGACTTTTTTTGCAGCTTGTGAAAAAGCAAAGAAGGATGGAATTCGTGTAATTTTATCAGGTGTTGGCTCAGAGGATTTATTTGCAGGTTATAAAAGGCATATTATGGCTAGTGATATAAATAAAGATTGTTTATCTGGAATTTTAAAAATTTATGAACGTGATTTATATCGTGATGATGTTGTTACAATGGCAAATAATTTAGAATTGCGCGTTCCTTTTTTA
Source organism: Candidatus Woesearchaeota archaeon (assembly GCA_964359835.1). Classification (GTDB taxonomy): domain Archaea; phylum Nanobdellota; class Nanobdellia; order SCGC-AAA011-G17; family GW2011-AR18; genus CAYHUT01. The sequence continues at coordinate 11,068 of CAYHUT010000009.1, read as the reverse complement.
GATAAGAAATTAGTTGATTTTGCTCTTAAGATTCCTGCTAATTTAAAATACGATGGTGCTGTTAAGAAAAAGATTTTACGTGAATGTGCTGCTGAATTGGGATTAGCTAAGGAGATTGCTTTTAGGAAAAGAAGAGCTGCACAGTATGGCAGTAATTTTGACAAGGCTATTGAGAAACTGGCTAAAAAAAATAATAAAAATAAATCTGCTTATCTTTTGCAGTTTTTTAAACCAACTGATGTAAAATTAGGTGTTTTGTTTTCTTCTGGCAAGGACTCTACGTATGCAATGCAAATCATGAAACAGCAGAATTATAAGATTTCATGCTTGATTTCCCTTGAAAGTTTGAACAAGGATTCTTACATGTTTCACACCCCAAATATTTCACTTGTTAAAACACAGGCTAAATGTTTAGGATTGCCTCTTGTTTTGCAGGAGACTAAAGGTGTTAAAGAAGATGAATTAAAGGATTTAGAGAAAGCAATTAAAAATGCTAGAGATAAGTTTGGAATTGAAGGTGTTGTAACTGGTGCTGTTTATTCAAATTATCAGCGTGAGAGAATTGAAAAGATTTGCGATAGGTTGAGTTTGAAGATATTTTCACCTCTTTGGCATTATGACCAAGAGAATTTGCTGCGCGAGTTGTTAAGGAATAAATTTAAGATTGTGATTTCTTCAATTGCATGCGACGGACTTTCTGAAAAATGGCTTGGCCGCGAGATTGATTTGGAAGCTGTTGATGAATTGGTTAAATTGAATAAGAAAATTGGAATGAATGTTGCTGGCGAGGGTGGAGAGTACGAATCTTTAGTTCTTGATTGTCCGATGTTTGTTTCTCGAATTGAGATTGTTACAGCTTTCAAGAAAATGGATTCTGAATTCTCAGGAAGATTTGATGTTAAGAAAATAAAATTAATAAAAAAATAAGAAAAAGAAATAAATAATTATTTTTTAAATAAATTATCTATTGCCCACTTTTTAGCACCAAATGTCATAATTACTAAAAATGCAGCAAAGAATAATATTGCAGTTTCACCTTTATTTACAAGAGGGTTTAACCCTTTTGATGCATGGGCCATGAAATATGCAAAAACCATTTCAATTGCAGATATAGCGGCCACATATCTTGTCAATAAACCTATTATCAAGAATAATCCACCTATTGTTTCTATAGCTGCTGCCAATGTCATTAATCCCCATAAGGACATGTTGCCTGAGTATATGCCTTGTACTTTTGACATTCCATGTAATAAAAATAAAAAACCTATAATTATTCTAAATACAAAATAAAAATATTCTTTTTTGTTTTCAATATATTGCTTTGTCATTATCTTGTACCCTTCGTTCCCCAATATTCTAATGCTATCTTTAATTCTGGGCTTATTTTAGCAGCAGTAAGCAATGGAATTCCTTGCATATATGCATCCACGGCCTCGCGCATAGCCTTAGCTCCGGCATACGATCCCTTAGGGTGTGCATGCACCCCGCCGCCAATTTGTAACATGATATCAGTTCCCATTCTGTTTAAAACTTTTTCAACTAATGCTGGATGTAAACCGCCAGATGAGCAAGGGAATTGTGGTTTTATGTTAAACCATTCCTGTTCAAATGTGTGTTCATGCGAATTTGCCTTAACTTTATTTAATGTTATTTCATCTTTGATATGTAAAACTTCTTCTCTTGAGCCAACAAGTTTTCCAATATTTGCTGTTCCGATATGTAAAGTATCTGTGCCTAATAATCTCGCGCATTTTGCAACAAGATTCATTGAAATTCCTTGGTAATGGTTTCGAGTCATTGCGCCATGCATTGCTCTGTGTGCGTGTAATGCAAGACCTAAATCCCCACAGATTTCACGCATTGAAGCTACGCCTGTCCAGCCTGTTGTCATAATATCTATCATTGCAAATTCTCCGCCATTTGCTTTTATTATTTTTGCGCGTTTTTCCATTTCTTTTACTGTTGCGGCTGTCATGTTGATTAAGTAAGATTTTTTTTCACCTGTTTCTTTTTCAATTCTATCTCGGACTTTTAAACAAGCTTTTACGCGCTTTTCAAATGGATTGAAGAATTGATTTGTTAAATTTTCATCATCTTTTAATAAGTCTAAACCGCCTTCCCAGATTTGCCTACCTACTTCGGTGTGTTCTTCTGTTGTCATTCCTACTTTTGGTTTTGCAACTGAGAGCATGACTGGTCTTTTACTAACTTTCATGAATTTTCTTATTCCATCTTTTCCGAATTTAGGACCTGGAAATGAATCTACTATTTTTTTTGTGAATTGGATATCTTCTAATCTTAATGACTCAACTGCTTTCATTCCGAAAACGTTGCCTGCAATTGATGCTAGAATTTGGGGTAAATTTCCTTGTTCGAAATGATCTTCAGGATAGGCAATTTTTATGTATTCATCCTTTGCTTCAAAAACCCAACCTGCGACTGAATTAACGTACTTGTATTTTTTTGTGTCTATTTTTGACCAGGTACCTACTGAAGATTCAGCAGCTACTGCGCCCCAAGCTCTTTTTGGTGTTGACCAGCTTGGAACTTTTACGCGGAAACAAGCTATTACATCGTGCTTAGTTGGTTTTCTTGAGAAGTCTACAAATTGTTCATAATCTGCCATTAATTCACCTCTGTTTTTATTTTATATTGATCTGAAATTTGCTTCGAAATATTCGATTAGTTGCTGTAACTTTTGTAAGTCAGCTGAATTCATTTTACCTGGTTTTGTTGTTAGGATTTTTTGAATGTCTCTTTTTGCCTCTGGGATTGATTTTGATATTCTTAAATGGTGCTTTTCAGAAGATTCCCCTCTTAATAGTCCTTCAACTGCTGTTGCAATATCAATAACATGGCTGTCAAATAAAGCAGATTTTTCAACTCCGGCTGTGCCGTCAGTTGGGCTTAAGCCAGATTGTTCTAATTTTTGATCAAGAGCTCTTGAGTGGTATTTTAAGTCTTTAAGATTTTTTAGTATTTCACCATTATTTGCCATTTCATTCACCTTTCTAGTATGATTTCTGGGTTTTTTAGATTTATAAAGTTAATTATTGGTTAAGATATATTTTTCCAACGACCTTTGGTACATCTTTCAAGTTTTTTAACAAGAAATCAGGTTTATATTTTTTTAGTTCTGTTATGTTGTGGTTGCCTGTTGCTATTGAAATTACCGGGACACCAGCGGAATGAGCAGCTTTTATATCGTTTATTGAATCGCCGATTTCAACTATTAATTTTCCTTTGCAACTTTTTTGAGCGGCAAATAAAACTTCTGGTGAAGGTTTAGGCTCTTTTACAGATTCAGTGCCTGTGTAACAATCTATGAATTTTTTTAATCCAACATATTTTAAAAATATCGCTGCAGTGTGTGCATTACAATTTGTAACTATTGCAATTTTATATTTTGGTTTCAAAGCTTTTAATGTTTGATATGCATATTTTTTTATTTTGATTCTTTTATAAGAAATATTGTCAAGATAATCAAGATAAATTTTAACACCATTTTCAACTTGCTTTGAATTGAATTGTGGGCAGAGTTTTTTTACAGCTTCTTCACGAGTTCTTAGCTTTATTATTTCCCTCCAATTTTTTTTATATTTTAGCAGTTTTAAAACTCTTAACATATGTTTGTAGGCATAAATATGCGCAAGATTAGAAGATACTAATGTTTGATCCATATCAAAACAGATTAGAGGTTTCATTCAAATCCCTTTCTTACTTTTTTTATAAAATCACTAAAACTTAGAACACCAAGTTCTGAGATTATGCCTGTGATATTTTCTTTTGGAATACGTTCAAAAGCAGGATTGTGAACTTTTACTGAGGAGGGTTTATCTTTCCAGACCTCTTTATATGAACGCTCTTCGATTTCAGTTTCCTTGTGTCTTAATGATTGTCTGTCAAATTTCCAGGAGTCTGTGACAATATAAACTGGAATTTTTAATCTCTTGGCAGTTGAAGCAGCTAATTCCGAGCCAATCTTATTGTAAACAAAATGCTCTGTTATTGAATCTGCACCAAGAAAAACTAAATTTGAATCTTTGATTGCAAGTTCCATTGCTGAATCAACAAAATGAGAAACTTTAATTTTAGCATTTGCAAGTTCAACGGCTGTTTTTCTGCCCTGGAATAATGGCCTTGTTTCAGTATTATGAACTTCTAGTTTTTTGCCTTTGTTTTTTGCGTGGATAATTGCGTTTGTAACAGTTGATGAATGGCAGTGTGTGTAAATTATTGAATTATCTTTTATGTAAGGAAATGCAAAATCATTTATTTTTTCTTGTATTACTTCAAGATGATATAACGCCATTTTTATTGAGTGTTTATGTGCGTAATGAATTGCATTTACCAAACAAGGTTCAGTTGGCCTTAGTGAGATTAATTTTTTTACAGAATTTGGTGTATCATTAATTTCAAGAGCCTTTAAAGCAGCTTTTGCAACATTTTCAGCACCTTGTATCTTTATGTCTTTTATATCTCTGCAGATTTTTTCGAATTCGCTCACCATCTTGTCAAAAACCCCTTTTGATCATGCCAAAAATTTGCTATGCCATTTTTCAGCATTTTTCTAATATTTTAGTAAATTCTTAACTAATAAATGTTTCTTTTGTTAGAAAGTTATATAAACAAATGTTTTCATTAATAATCTATAAAAAGAAGTGGTAAAATGGTACTAGAATCAATAATAGATCCAACTGGTGCAAAAAAACATCCGGTTTGGCTTTTCTTCATAGGTATTTTCTTTGCAGTGCTATCAATTTTATTTGGCGTCTGGATTTTTAAAGATCAAGCGAGCATGGTCATGGTTTTTTTGACTGTCTTATTGTCTTTGCCTTTGATGTATGCCACAATTGAAGAGGAAGAGGAAGAGGACTGGGAGATTGATGATGAAAGAACTTTGTTGGAAGAGCATAGCAAGGCAATTATTTTTTTGAGTGCGATGTTTTTTGGTTTTGTTGTAGGTTATACAATTATGTATGTTGTTTTACCTATACCTGTTGTTGAGAATGTTTTTTCAGTTCAAACTGCTACAATTAATTCTATTAATAATGTTCCTGCAACGGGAAATGCATTTGTTGATTCAAACGGAGCGTTTTTTAAGATTTTAGGGAATAATTTCAAGGTTTTAATATTTTCAATATTCTTTGCATTTTTCTTTGGAGCTGGAGCCATATTTATTTTAGCATGGAATGGTTCAATTATTGCAACCGCTATTGGCAATTATATCAGAAATGGATTGGCAGAATCAGCTAACTTGTTGGGATTAACGGGAACTGCTGTTTATCTTAATCTATTTGCCTTGGGAATATTAAGATATATGATACATGGTGTTTTTGAGATAGTAGGTTATTTCATGGGTGCCTTGGCTGGCGGGATAATTTCAATGGGCATTGTAAATCATGGCTTTCAGAGTGATAGATTCAAGAATATTATATATGACGCCTCAATCCTTGTATTAATTGCATTTGTACTCTTAATTGTTGGAGCTGTTGTAGAAGTCTATGTTACTCCGCTGTTGTTTTGAAAATAAATTCCTTTAAAAATAAAAAACCCATTTTGGTGAAATATTTTATTTCATTTATTGTTCTTATTTGTTTTAGTTGTGAAAAGATATATTTGATTGAACCGTAATATTCTTTCAATACCTTTTTCTGTATTTCTACCATCTGTTTCGATGTAAGATATGTTAATCTTTCATACCTATCTAATTTTCCAAAGTAACTAAATTGAGACCAATTATTGATTTTCTTAATATATCCTCTTTCCAACATCATTGTATAGATTTCAGTTCCTGGATATGGACACATTATGGATAACATCAAAAAATCAGGCATTATTTTATAAATTAATTTTATTGTATCTTCAATATCATTCACTGTTTCATCAGGGTGTGAACCCAGTATAAAATCACATTCCACATATCTAATTCCTGCTTTTTTTGCATATCTTGTTGCATTTATTACCTGTTCTACTGTTATATTCTTTTTTATTTTTTTTAACATTTCAGGATTTCCGCTTTCTACTCCGAAAGCTACCTTTTTACATCCTGATTCAGCCATTAATTTTAACAATGGATAATCCACAGTATTAACACGAGTATTACAATTCCATGTCAATTTCATTTTTTTAAAATAACCACAAACTTTCCTAACTAATTCTTTATTTATTGTAAAGGTGTCATCTTCTATAGATATATGAGTAATCCCATATTCTCTAATATTGTAGTCTATTTCTTTCACTATATTCTCAAAACTTCTAAATCTTATTTTCATTCCGTAATTTAAATGTCCTGCACAAAATATACAATTATTTGGGCATCCTCTGCTTGTCATAATTTCTAAAATTTTTAATTCTTTTCTGGAAAAACCTCTAGATACATGATGGGTGTTGTACAATTCTATTGATATTAGCTTTCTTGGAGGCATGGGGATTGTATCTAGATTTTCTAGCATTTCTCGTAATTTATTTTTTATTATCTTGTTCTTATTTTTATATACCAACCCCCTTATATTTTTGAAGTTTTGTTTTTTTTGAATTGCTGATACTAGTTCTAAAATTGTTTTTTCACCCTCTCCGAAAACCAAGAAATCCAAATCTTTTATTTCTTCCATTGTTTGTATTGGTAATGCTGAGGCATGAATACCCCCCAAAACTATTTTTATATTTGGATTATTTTTTTTAACTTCAGAAATTAGTTTTGATGCATTGTATATATTTGGTGTCAATGCGGTAAAACCGACAATATCCGGTTTGAATAAATTAAGAGCATTTGTAAATACTGACTTTTCCATAACATTTAAGTCAATTAATTTTACCTCATGTTTTGCTTCTATTAAAACTGCCGCAATATATCCCAAATTAATTGGAAATTGCAATGATACAAATTCTTTGTTTACTTCATCGCTACTATTTGGTTGAATTAACAATATTTTCATTTTAAATTCCTTTATTTGATTTTGTTCAATATATAAACATTATTATAGTCAAGGCTAATATGAAACCCTGCCTAGAAAACAATAATTCTTAAATATTCCCTCTCGTCGATAAATGATATGATTAAAACCATTCTGTCGACGAGAGGTGATTAATATGGAAATAGTGTTTTCAAAGTTTAAAAAAGTTGCTGATTTGTGTTATGAGCTGTTCGGGCTTGCTGAACTGCCTTTATTTAACAGCAAGTTCTCAAACAAGATTTATTCAAACTTCCAGAAACTTTTTTTGCTTGTTTACAAGCAATCTCGTAAATTTACTTACGAGGATTTATTGACTGATTTAGCAGGCAATGAGGAATTAAGAGTTTGTGTTGGATTTACAAAGCTCCCTCATTACACCACTTTAATAAAATTTGCAGAAAACCTTCCTTCTGCAATTTTGAATAAACTTGTTCTTGCTTTTCAAAAACTTATTCCAGAGCCTAAGAAAGTTGCTATAGATTCAACAGGAATAAGTTTAGATAATGCAAGTCTACATTACTGCAAAAGAATAGGCCTTTCTTTCAAGAAAAGACCATTCATGAAATCTAGTTTCATCGTCGATATAGAAAATTATTTAATACTTTTGTGCAAAAACCGGAAAGGGCATAGGCATGATACAATTGATGCAAAGCCTATGATAAAAAAATTTGCAAAATATTATGAACCTGAAATATTTTATGCAGACAGGGGATATGATGATAATAAAATTTTTAAATTAGTATTTGAAAATTTGGGCGCATATCCCTTGATTTTTCTGAAAAATCAAGATGTGCCAAAGCACAAAAGAAGTGGAGAATACAGAAAAAGAACATTTGATGAATTTGATTATGGAGAATATCTGCAAAGAAACAAAATTGAAACATTTAATTCCATTTACAAAAGGAGATTTGGCTCATCTGTCAAATCTAGGACAGATAAAAATCAGAAAGTTGAGATTGGTTTGAGAAATGTAGCATATAATATTGACAGGCTAATAAGAATTGGCAAGTATATTATTCTGGTTTTCACCAGAATAATGAGGGTTTCATATTAGCCTATAGTCAATCCACTGTTTAAATGCATATATTTTTAAACTTTGCTTTTCTCTTTTTATTATGCCTGCCAATACAAATAGCATCGATATTTTCATACCCGTATTGAATGAATCTAGGATAATTAAAAATAATATTTTAAAGGTATATTCTATTTTTGTTAAAAGCAATTATGACTACCAAATTTATGTTATTGATGATGGGAGTGATGATGAAACCCCCCGGGTTGTTAAGAAACTTGTAAATAAAAAAATTCATTATATCCGATTTCAAAATGGCCATACCAGAAGAGAAAATCTTTTTAAGGCTATGAATGAAAATGGCAATTCTAACATTGTTTGCTTTATAGATATAGCCAGAATTGATCCAAAATATATTCTTACTTTAGCTGATAAAATGAATGAATACGATGTTATAGCAGGTTCCAGATATACTAAAACATTATATATTAAGAGAAAAATTTTTAGAATGTTGGTGTCTTTCTTTTTTAATATTTTTTGGTTGTTTATTATGCGCTCCAAAATTAAAGATGGTAATTGCGGGTTAAAATTGTTCAAGAGAAAAGCTTTTGTTGATTTATATAATTGGTTAGATTATGATTATGGTTTAGAAAGGGGGTGGCTTGCAGATAGGATGATTTTAAAAAGGGCAGAAAAGCTTAATTATAATGTTGGAGAGTTTCAAGTAAGGTGGATTGACAGGAATGAAAGTTCATTTAGCTTAAAACAAGAGCTTCAAATAATACAGTACATGTTAAAAAATTTTCGAAAGATATTTATAGAATTGAGATAATACCATGGATAAAAAGATATACTATTCAACAATTTTATTTTTTGTAGTATTAATAGTTTTAAATGTATTCACTAGTTATATCCCCAATTCCACTGATTTGGGTGATTATTTAGGGGCTGCTAAAAGTTTTAATAATGATTTTTCAGCTAAAATGAGGTCTACCCATAGCTGGATCTTTGGTTTTTTATTAGCCCCCCTTATGAAATTGATACCCGGGGTTTTTGTAACAAGATTATTAAATTTTATTTGGTTACCCCTAATAGCTTTACTATTATTTTTTATCACTAAATCAAAAAAGGCATTTTTCACTTTTTTGTTATCTCCTGTAGTTTGGTTTGTAGCCCCGTCTATAACCCCGATATTACCTGCTTCTTTTCTATTTATATTAACTTACTACTATTTTAAGAAATTTGAAAGTAAAAATAATTATTTTTATTTGATTATAAGCGGTTTATCTTTAGGATTAGCTTCTTTGCTTTGGGACACTGTTTTTTTGGTTTTTATTATTTTTTCTATAGTTTTTTTCTTTGATAAAAAAATTAAGGATTTAGCAATATTTTCAATCTTTTTTGGGCTAATTGCATCAATAAGATTTATTTTTGACTGGTATTTTTTCAATTTTCCGTTTTTTTCCCTATTCAAATTTTTAGGGGGTAATTTTATGTACCTTTTAGGATTAACACCCCTAGGACAGCTTGTTTTTTCTCCTTATAACTTTTTTATTTTGTTAATTCTTCCATTCCCGTTATTTATATATTGTTTATTTAAATCTACCAAAAATAATTTTAAAGAATATTCAAAGGAAATTATATTTAGTATACTTTATATCTTAATGTTTTTAAAAAATGCACAAATCAGATACATGCTGTTTTTAACACCATTTTTTATTATCCTTTTATATAAATCCTTTAATAAAAAAATATTTTTATTTAATATTCTTATTTCAATTTTAATAATCCCTTTTTTTATCTATCCCCCTTCGGTTTATGAAAGAGACAATTTAATTCAAAATGATTTGGTGATTATATCCTCTGATTATTCAAATAATACCCTTTTAGCAATTAGTGGCAATCCAAAAAATTTGGATTTTTATTACGAATTGGCAATTATTTATCAAGGAGATAAAATTAATGAATTTATAAGCCAAAAAGATTATGAAATGTGGAAAAATAATAATACCAATTATTGGAATTTTAATATTGTGAGTGATGCTTCAAAAAGGATTTATACCTCTCAAGATTATTTTATTAATTTCGGATTGAAGAGAACTCCGAATAAATTTGATTTTAACAAAATTGAATATTTAATATCTGATTCTAATTCTCTTAGTTATGAAGAATTTAAAGTGGATAAATGCTATAAACTGCTTTGTGTCTATAAAAGATAATTATTTTTTTGCTATAACTATATAATTAGTAGTAAACATCTCATTAAACATTATTTTATCTAAGGGTTTTATTGTTAAGTTAATAAATACAATTATAGGCAATGCTATTATTTTGGGTAGTTTTTCAGATATTCCCCAGCAAATGAATTGCGAGATTGATAAGAGGGCTCCGCCATTTTCTTTAACTCTAATTGATTTGAAATTTTTAAATAAGATATTGGTAAATGCATATTTTGTAAACCTAAAATAATCATGAGGAAGACCGTGTAAAGGGTTTGCCATATGGGTTGTTAGAATACAAACGCCATTTGGTTTTAATACACGTTTAATCTCATCAATTACTTTTTGAGGATTTTGTACATGTTCAAGAACTTGTGTGCATAATACTGTATCTACTGAATTATCTTTCATAGGGATATTCATCCCGTCACCTATTAAATCTGATTTTCCATTTTTATAATAAAAACCATCCATTTTTATGTATTTTTTTATATATGGCCTGAAAAATAGTTCATATGGCGCCATTCCTGCCCCAATATCTAATAGAATACCTTTTGCTTCCTTTGCATTAGCTTTTACATCATCTGAAATTGCACTAAATTGAAGGTATATATCCGATGTAATTTTAGGATTTCTTATATCTTCAGGTTTTCTTTCAACATGATTCCAATTCTTCATATCATTTCATTATCAGAAATCTTTTTAAAGATTGTTATTTAAGTTTATCTATGAAATATGTCCTTAATAACAATTAATATCCTTCTTATTTTTTGCTAAAATAATCCCTTGAGAAATATGCCGTTTTAATTAAATTCATCCAACTTAAATTATCCATTTTTTTAACAGATAATCCGTAATTTATCTTTAATATTTGATCAAAT
>CAYHUT010000008.1:14366-17400 GCA_964359835.1 Candidatus Woesearchaeota archaeon | reverse complement strand
ATCGAACTCTTTATTCTCAATGATTTCTTTCCAGAATTTAATATATAACTAAGAACATCCTTTAAGGTAAATACCATTGCCTCGTTTGCAACCATATTATGCGCCTTTTATCTGGTATCTCTTTCTTGTAGAACTTCTCTTAGTTAATCCGTTTTTCTTTCTTTGCCAGCTGTATCTTCTTATTTTGGTGCTATTGCCAAAACCACAGCTGCTGCATTCCTTATCTTTTACATGATAAGCAGTTTTACCACATCTTCTGCAAGGTATGAAATTCTTCTTGCCAGATTTCTTACCCATAGAGGGTGTTCCCTTTGTCATTTTTTAGAACCTCATGCTGGAGAAATAAATACTATCATGTCTCCTCTGATGAATACTGTTCCTAGTTTTCTGGATGTTTCGCCAGCAACTTTTTCTTCGCACTCTTTTAGAACAGTGTTAACATGCATATCTATTGCAATTAACTTTCCAACAAATTGTTTGTTGTTTTTTAATTCTACTATAACATTCTTTCCCTTTGCTTCATTTAATGTATCTAATGGTCTTGTTTCCATTTTTTTTTCACTCCTGTAAAATAAAATTTAATAGAATAATGCCGCATCCTGCACTATTTAAAACTTTCTCTCTCTGTAATTTTAATTTTAATCCACCATAAACCTTATAAACACCTTAACTTCAACAAAAAACAACAATGGCAATATTACAGAAAAGATCAATAAGAAAAATCACAGGTGGCAGATATAGAGTTCCACCAAAAAAGGCAGCTAATTCAGGTAATTTACCAACAAATACTAAACTTGGAGAGAAAAAATTAAAAACTAAAAGAAAGATGGGCGGCCATTTGAAATCAGTATTTTTAACAATCAATAAAGTTAATGTTCTTAACCTAAAAACAAAGAAATCTCAATTAACAGATATATCTGCAGTTCTTGAGAATGCTGCAAACAGAAACTTCATCAGACGTAGTATTCTTACCAAGGGTGCAGTAGTAAACACACCAATTGGAAAAGCAAGAATAACCTCAAGGCCTGGTCAAGTCGGAACATTAAACGCAGTTTTAATTGAATAAATATTTTTATAATTTCTTTTAACATAATAAATTAAAGGTAATAAAAATAAAATAATAGAATTACTCCTCGGATTCTTTTATAACATAAACATCTTCTTCATCGAATTTTTTCTTTGAAGGCTTCTTGTAATACGTTTTTTCAAGGCTTTTTTTCTTTGAAGGCTTCTTGCCAATATTTCCTACAGCATCCTTGACTTTATCTTTAATCTCTTCAGCTTTAGGTTGTATATCTTTTCTTTTTGGTCCAAGAATAATTATTACTAAGACAAGAACAATTATAATTCCAATTAAATATTTCATGAAATTGCTATCTGTTTTAGGCTCTTCTTTAATATCAGGTATTACTGTTTTATTCTCTTCAACAGTATTATTGACTTGTACTGGGACATTATATCTTTGTAATAACGGTCTTCCAATTTCAATAACAGCCGCTTCATCTTTCTGATTGTATATTTTGTAACTCAAGAAAAAAAACCAGCTTTCACTTGTGGTATTGACTCTTTCAGAATCTCCTTGTTTAATTTTACGCTGTATAAATGTTTTTCCGCCATCAGTGGTATATCTTACCGTAGCAATATCTCCAAAACTATCAAAGATTACTAAATAATTTTTACTATCTATATCAAAATCAACTGTTGAACCTGCAAACATTCTAATTGAGAATGGTGCTCCAGGATTCAATTCTAAACTTACATTTTTACCTTTTTCTAATTTCAAATCCTCTGTCTTTAATTTACTTACGTCTATTCCTTCTGCGTAACATATAATAGAAACTAGGCAGAAAATAACTAATGCTAAAAATATTATTCTTTTTTTCATGAAACTGCAATTAAACTCAAATTTATAAGGATTTCTCAATTCTAAGCTATAATTCGCGGATAATGCCAACCTTTAAAAACCGCATTTAAAGCTGTCACGCACACTAAGCCAATAAACCGAAAGCTTTATAAAGATTTACCGCTACTCATATATAAAGATTTTCATGAAGTTATTAAAGGGTAGTAATTAGAGGGGTTCGAGGTTTAAAATGGTAGAGACTCATTCCACAAGAAGATGCCCAGAATGCGGTAGTGCAGATATTTCTATTCAAAAGGATAAAGGAGAGGCTTTTTGTAGATCTTGCGGACACGTTATTGAAGATAAAATGATTGATTTCGGTCAAGATTGGCGTGAATTCTCAGACGATAGTTCAGATAAGAAGCACAGAGCGGGTTCACCAATGACCAATACTAAATTTGATAAAGGTCTTGGAACAGATGTTGGCCAAAAAGGAGATATTTATCAATTAGGTGCAAAAGGTAAGAATAAATTCTTCAGATTAAGAAAATGGCAGCACAGAATATCAACAGCAATAGAAAGAAACTTAAAATTAGCTTTAGCAGAATTAAAAAGAGTTTCATCTTATTTAAAACTTCCAAAATCAGTTGAAGAAGAAGCAGCCTCAATTTATAGAAGAGCTGTTGAACGCGGCCTAGTGCGTGGTCGTTCAATGGAATCAGTTGTTGCTGGTTCATTATACGCATCTTGTAGACGTCATGAAGTGCCAAGAACTTTAGATGAAATATCAGAAGCTTCAGGTATTGACAAGAAAGAAGTTGGAAGAACATACAGATTCATCACAAGAGAACTTGGAATAAGAATTTTACCAAGCAATCCAACAGATTACTTGCCAAGATTTGTTTCAGCTTTAAAATTATCCGCTGACACCCAGTCAAAAGCAGTTGAAATATTAAACAAGGCAATGGATGCTGAACTAACCTCTGGTCGCGGACCAACTGGAATTGCAGCTGCATCATTGTACGTTGCTGCTTTAATCAACAACGAGAAAAGAACTCAACGTGAGGTTGCAGATGTTGCTGGTGTTACTGAAGTTACAATTAGAAATCGCTACAAAGAACTTATCAAGGAACTTGATTTAAAAGATAAAATCAAAAAGAAACTCTTGAAAGAACTTGAAACTGAAGAGCA
>CAYHUT010000008.1:12636-14266 GCA_964359835.1 Candidatus Woesearchaeota archaeon | reverse complement strand
ATTTAAAAGATAAAATCAAAAAGAAACTCTTGAAAGAACTTGAAACTGAAGAGCAGTAATTCTTTTATTATAAATTTATAACAATGTAAATCTATCTCTTAATTCCAATTAATCTAAAGAAAGATGGTTTCTGTTTCTTTTTTGCTATTTTCAATCTTTTTAATTTTAGAACTTTTGAAGCCTTGCTTTTCCCGCTTGGAGAACGTCCTTTATACTTTACAGACTTCTTCTTACTCACTGCTTTTTTTCTCTTTACCATAAACTGGACTCGGTGAGGTTAGTGCCTTAAACAATGAATCAAATCGAATCTTAACCTATGAATTTGTTTTAAAGGTTATCTTCCTCGTCCCATACACACACGCTTAAACAAGTACAGGTTTCGAATGATGAGTTATAGTCCAGACATCATCCTAATGGTGAGCACTTGCCAGAGGCTTGTATGATAACATCCTTTTCAGGACAACCGAATTATCCTCAAATGGTATATTTCCGTATATTTATTCATATAAAATGGTTATTGTATCACTTTAAAGTAGTTTAATAAAATAATTTCATGACAACAATACTTTTATTAATCCTATATAATTACAATCTCCATGGTTAAGACGGAGGAAAATAAATTCGAAAACAGAAAAACATTTTACATAACAACAGCAATTGATTATGTAAATGCAAGTCCGCATGTAGGCCACGCTTTTGAAAAAACACTAGCAGATTCTTTAGCAAGATATAAAAGGCTTGAAGGTTATGATGTTTTTTTCCTTACAGGCGTAGATGAAAATGCTCAGAAAAATGTAGAAGCTGCACAGAAAGCAGGAATCCCCGTCAAGGAATTTATAGATAAAAACGCTGCTTCTTTTATAGAACTCTGCAAGAAATTAAACATTAGTTATGACGATTTTATAAGAACAACTGCAAAAGAACATGCAATTGTTGTTCAAAAATTAGTTCAAAAGATGATAGATAAGGGAGACATCTACAAAAGTTCGTACAAGGGATTATACTGTGTTGGCTGTGAAACTTATTACGCTGAAAAAGATTTAATAGATGGGAAATGCCCAGAACATAACACAAAACCAGAATTAAGAGAAGAAGAGGCTTATTTCTTTAAGCTATCAAAATATGAAAAAGACCTTTTAAAAATAATTCCTGATTATGTAACTCCCAAAGAAAAAGCAAATGAAGTTCTTGCAAGAGTCAAAGAAGGATTAAATGATATTTGCATAAGCAGAAAAGGCGCAAAATGGGGAATTGATTTCCCAAATGATAAAGACTATAAAATCTGGGTTTGGATTGATGCTTTAATAAATTATATTTCTGGTTTAAAAGACAAGGAGAAAAAGTACTGGCCAGCAGATGTTCATGTAATTGGGAAGGGGATTAATTGGTTTCACTCAGTAATTTGGATTGCAATGTTATTATCTTCAGAAAATAAACTTCCAAAGAAACTTTTTGTGCATGGTTATCTTAATACGGCTGGTAAAAAAATGTCAAAATCTTTGGGTAATGTAATTGACCCCATAGTTTTGTTAGATAAATATTCAACAGATACAGTTAGGTATTCCTTGTTAAAATGTTCTGTATTTGCTGATTCAGATTATTCAGAGGAAATTTTAATTGAAAGAAACAA
>CAYHUT010000008.1:0-12626 GCA_964359835.1 Candidatus Woesearchaeota archaeon | reverse complement strand
CAACGAACTTGCAAACAAGCTAGGCAATCTAGTCTCAAGAGCAACAACACTTGCTGAATTAAATGGAATAGAAAAAACTGAAAATAATTTAATTAAAAAATTAAAACTCGAAGAAATAAAAAAACTAATTAATGATTATGAATTTGACAAGGCATTGCAATTAATCTTTGCATTTGTTGATGATTGCAACACATTCATACAGGAAAATGAGCTTTGGAAATCAAAAGACAAAAAGAAATTATATGAAGTAATTGATTCAATAAAAGCAGTTTCAATATTGCTTTATCCATTCATTCCAGAATCCTGCGAGAAAATTGCAGCTTTATTAAGTTTCAAGATAGAAAGTTTAGAACAAATACAAAAACCTCTTGAAATAAAATCAATAAAAAAAGCAGAAATTTTATTTAAAAAAATAGAAGATAAAAATGAAAATAAACATGAACAAAAGACTGCTGTTAAACAATCAACAGTTGCTAAACCAAAGGAGAGTGCTAAAATGGAATCAAATCAAATAGAATACGCAGAATTTGCAAAATTGGATTTAAGAATAGGTACAATTGTCGAAGCAAAAAATCATCCAAATGCCGATAAGTTATTTGTATTGCAAGTTGATTTCGGCACTGAACAAAGACAGATTGTTGCAGGTTTAAGACAATACTACAAAGACCAAGAATTAGTTGGCAAACAAGTTACAGTTATAATGAATTTAAAGTCAGCTGTTTTAAGAGGCGTAGAATCTCAGGGAATGTTATTAGCTGCAGAAGACTCAGAAGGAAAAGTAGTTTTAATAGCTCCTGAAAAAAAAGTTATTGAAAACGCAAAGATAAGCTAAAATGACTCATTTAAAAATTAATGGGGTTTTGATACTTTCTGGTTGCTTGGTTGTAAATGAAAATAAAGAGCTTTTGCTTCTATACAGAAAAGATCACAATCATTATGAAACACCTGGTGGAAAAGTAAAACCTGAAGAATGTTCAAACCCGGAAAATCCAACAATTGAAGATCTTGCAAAGGCAGCTGAGCGTGAAACATATGAAGAGCTAGGGTATGGAATAAAAATTGAAAAATTAAGATATTTTGGAAATGTTGAATTTATTATACCTGACGGAAGAAGAGCAGTTGCAAATAAGTTTATTACAAAAATAAAATCAGGAAAGCCAATAATAAATGAACCTGAAAGATTCTCAAAATTAGAATATCTTCCAATTTCTTCTCTTGAAAAATACCCCATTTCTCCAGACTTAAAATTACTTTTAAAAGAATTAAAGAAACTCATTTAACCCAATCCATTTAAAAATTTATTGTCTTTAGCAAATAGATGGAATACGATGTCATTTTTGTAACAGGGGAAATCTTTTTTGACCACCCATTGTGTGGAGTTGCAATACTGAAAAGATTATTAGAAAAGCAAGGTTACACTATAGGGGTCATAGAAAAACCTGAGAAAGAGGAAGACATCACAAATCTCGGAAAACCAAGGCTATTCTTCGGAGTTTCTTCAGGCTCAATTGATTCAATGGTAAGAAATTACACACCATTAAAAAAACCAAGAAGCGAAGATAAAAATCTAGAATATGATGAAGTTGTTCCAGATCGCGCAGTTATTGTTTTCAGTAACTGGATAAAAGCCAAATTCAAGGATTCAATTTTAGTTCTTGGCGGCACAGAAGCCAGCTTGAGAAGATTCACACACTACGACTATTGGGATAATAAATTAAGGCGTCCAATTTTATTCGATTCACGTGCAGATATTCTTGCTTATGGAAATTCAGAAAAGCAGATTCTTGAAATTGCTGATAAAATTAAAAACAACCAACCTTTAACAAATATCTTAGGAACTTGTATAATCACAAAAGAAATTCCTAAAGATGCAAAAATTCTTCCAAGCTTCGAGGAAGTTTCAAAAAGCAAGGAAAAATTCTGCGACATGCAAAATCTTTTCTCAAATAAGGAAAATTTAATACAGAAAATAGATAATCGCTACATCTTGCAATATAAAAGTCCAATTTACACATCAAAAGATTTGGATGAATATTACGAATTGGATTTCACAAGAGAAACACCAAGAAAACTAAGAGGTTTTGAATTTAGTGTTGTAACTCACCGTGGTTGTATAGGTAATTGTAATTTCTGTTCATTAAGATTAATTCAAGGCGATAGAATAATTTCACGTTCAGAGGAATCAATAATAAGGGAAATAAAAAAAATAACAAAGCTTCCGCATTTCAAGGGGAATATAGATGATATGGGCGGGCCTTCTGTAAATATGTATGGAATGGATTGCAATAAATGCAACAAAGATTGTATTGACTGCATAAATTTAAACAGAACAAACAAAAGATTAATCGAACTTCTAAGAAAAGCAAGAGCTGTAAGAGGTGTTAAAAATATTTACATTAAAAGCGGAATAAGATACGATTTAGCAACACCTGAATATATCGAAGAACTTGCAGAGCATCATATATTCGGAAATTTAAGAATAGCTCCAGAGCATATAAATCCCGGAGTTTTAAAACTAATGAATAAAGACAAGGGCAATTTAAAAAAATTCATAGAAGATTTCCAGAAAACAGGAAGAAAGCTTTCATTTTATTTTATGGTTGGCCATCCTGGCTGTGGAATAAAAGAATCTCAGCAGCTTGCAACAGAAATAAAACATTTAACTAACGCCGAGCTAGTGCAAATCTTCACGCCAACACCAATGACAGTTTCAACATGCATGTATCATACGGGTTTAGACCCAAAAACAAAGAAAAAAGTTTATGTTCCATATACTTATTCAGAAAAAAAAGAGCAAAAGCGAATTATCTTTGGAAAAGATTGAATATTTCTATTTTAGTTGCATAATCCTTATAAACCCAAAAATCGCTATCATTTCATGGATTTAGTTGCAATAATAAGCTCTGGAAAAGGAACATGGGGGCATGTTGCTCATTTAATCACTGATTCAGCTTGGGATAGCATTTTCTTAATCACAAATGAATTCGGAAAGGAAAACTTCTCATGTCCAAAACCATTCACATTAATTCAAATTGATGAAAACAAAGGTATAGAAGATCTGAAAAAAGACATCAAAGCTCAGCTAGAAGGCAAATTAAAGCCATTTAATGAAGTTGCTGTTAACATTGTTTCAGGAACAGGCAAGGAACATATGGCGCTATTAGCAGCCCTCCTAGAACTCGGCATAGGCGTTAAATTCATCGCAGTCACAAAAGACGGCGTTAAAGAATTATAAATGGTTATTGCCCTTCTTAAACATGCTATTTGAATTACATAAAAATTTATAAATAATCCACCCCTGCTAAAGTATTATGTACTGCATTCCAACTCAATCTGAAGTTTTAGATCCAGAATATAGAAGGTCTTTTAACATTGTAGAAACCCAATGGAATTTATCATTCTTTTTTTTATTTAGTGATTGCTATGCTCACAATTCTACGATTGGGATATTTAGGGGAGAAACTGTTGATTCTAAAACCGTACAAGAAAAGTATATTCAAAATGCAGAAGAATTTAAAGAAAAATTGTTGGAAGCAAGAACAAAAGGTTATCTTGTTAATAGGGTAATTAAAGGTTGGTCTTCAGTACATCCAAATATTGGATCTGCTTATGATTGCATGCTAGAAAAACAAGTACAAAGAATAAAGAGAAGAACACTAGATGAAGATTTGGTTTCAGTTACTTCTATGACCAAAGCAGAAATTGAGGAGAGATTTAAAAATAATAATTGTTTGGTTATTGAATCAGTTAATTATTCATATAATCCAACAGAATTAGCAATTAGTGAGGTGGGGAAATATAGTGAGGCTTTAAAACAAACTGATAGGTGTATGTCGCTTTGTCAGCTTTATAAAATTAAAGATGTTGCAAATCAATTTTATGATAATGCTAATCTAGGTTTATTTGAACATAATTTATTTGAAACATTTGATTACCCTTCTTCTATTGAGCGTATAGCCGGAACAGAAGCTAACAAGCTTAGACTAAAACATGAAGAAATTGCTAAACAATCAAATGCATATTTACAATTTGATGAAAAATATTTTGTTGTAAAAACAAATGAAACTACATTAAATATGCTTCCTTTTGCAAGTATGTTCAATGATGAAGAGTATCGTGAATTTGCCTTAAAACATATTAAAAAACTGTTTAATGGAAAATTATTTAATAGAAAAAAGGAATTAATCGTTAATGGAAAACCCTTTGGTGAAGAAATCTTAGAAAAATCACCTTTTAAACTTCTAAGCCAATAATTTATAAAAACAATTTCAACCAATTCTGATAATTATAGAAAGCATAAATCAATAATCCAATAAGAACAATAATTATAACCATCCAGATAAGAGCACCAAATAAATTACTAATTTTTCTCTTGACTTTTTTCTTAAATTTGCCAATATCATCATATCTACCTTTAACTCTGAATAATTTGATTGGATATTTTAAACCCTTTAAATTTCTTGAACCTAAAAACGTAAATGGAATCTCATTCTTGTTCATTGATAAAAATACAGATTCAGAAAAAACAATCTGGCCAGCATCAGCAACACCCTCAATTCTCGCAGCAGCATTTACTGCATCTCCATAAATATCATTTTTTCTGTGCAAAACCTCGCCAGTATGCAATGCAACGCGAATATTTATCTTGCTTTTAGCAGCTTTATTATGCTCAAAAAAAGCTTTTTGCAGTTGAATTCCACACCAAATTGCATCCGTAGATGATTTGAAAGTAATTAAAAACGCATCACCAATCTTCTTGATAACCGTTCCGTTGTATTTCTGAAAAACTGGTAAAACAAGATTATCAAAAGTTTCATGCAAGGTATTCAAGCTATCTCTTCCTAGCCTTGCAGTTGTCTTGGTATAACCTGCTATATCAATAAACATTATTGTTAAAATCTCTGATCTTCCTTCCATAGAAATACTAAAGGTTCAAACTTTATAAATATTAGTATTCGTAGAAAAAGACTATCGAGGCGAAGTCCGAAAATGGTCTAGGGTGCTGAAAGATGCACAGCATCTTTGGCATGCCGAAAACAAGTTTTCAAGCACATCAACGGGCGTACTGGTTGAATTAATACTCATAAAAATAAACCTTGGCGTCAACCATTTTCTTATAAAAGTCATATTCAGTCTTGTGAACCTTTCTTCCAAAGAATATTTTATCTAATCCATTCCATATTGTAAACCAACCAGCTGGTTCAAAAATAACAAATAAAATTTTGTAAAGAACTTTTTCAGTGTCCAAAATCATTACTGCAATTGTAATTAATATAACCCCTAGAACAAACCATAAGCAGCCTTCCCAAATAACAGTTTTTCTTTCTTGATTCCATTCATCATAGTGTTTGCTGAAATGATCTTTTAATCTTTTTTTGATTTTAATCTCATCCGCAACATTTCTTTTATTTTTAGGCACAAGCAATCTCAATTCAATATCGCCTTCTTTATCCGCAGAAGATTTAATACACTCTCTTAAAAAATCATCTGACAACGCACGTTCAGGATAACCTCGCGGATCAAAGTCTGAAAATATATCATAATAAGAATCAAGAATTAAACTTATATTGCCTTCTCTTAAAACAACTGTATCAGAAATTCTAGCCTCTTTCTTTGCAGCTCTTCCCTCTTGTCTTATAGGTTCATCTCTCTTTTTCATTATGATTTAAACTGAATATTCCCTTATATAGTTTTTCCTTGTACAACAAGCTTTAAATAATGAATCCTAATAATATTTAAGGAGGGATTCAGTATGTTCAAGAACAAGTTCTTGACAAAAAATTAGAATTCAAAATAATCATGCCTTTGTTCAAAGAGATGTTAAACAGTGATGAAACCCTTTTTCTTAATCCGCAATTCTTGGATTTAGATTTCCAACCAAAGATGGTGCCCTATAGAGAAAATCAACAGCATTACATTGCAGACTGCATCAAACCATTATTGCAAAGACGTTCCGGAAAAAACATTTTAATAACAGGTAAATGCGGTGTTGGTAAAACTGTCTGTCTAAGGCATGTTCTAAAAGAATTAAATGATGAATACGGCGATGATATTTATTGTTTGTATGTCAACTGTTGGAAAAAAGACACGCCTTTCAAAATAATTACTGAATTATGTTTGCAGCTTGGTTATTCATGGACGCACAATAAAAGCTATGATGAGCTTGTTAAAACAGTTGTTGAATTAATAAATAAGAAATCAGCAGTTATTGTTTTTGATGAAATTGATAAGCTGCAAGACCAATCAATTCTTTACACACTTTCTGAGGATTTATATCGGAAGCAATTCATAATGATAACAAATGCACATGATTTTTTAGTTAATATTGATGGTCGTGTCCGCTCTAGATTATCTTTAGATATAATTGAATTTAAACCATATAATTTAGGGCAAATATCAGGAATCTTAAAAGAAAGATTGGAATACGCTTTTATTAAAAATTGTTTTACTAAAGATGCATTTGAAATAATCTGCAGCAAAACTCACGAACTAGAAGATGTTAGAACTGGTTTATTTTTAATGAAAGAATCCGCCGAACTGGCAGAAACAAAATCCTCAAGAAAAATCGAACTAATTCATTCTCAAGAAGCAATTAAGAAATTAATTGATTTTAAAACTAAAAATGTTGAAGCACTTCCAGATGATGAAAAGGAATTATTAAATTTAATCAAGGAGCATTCAGGCAAAACAACAATGGACTTGTTTAAAATCTACGAAACACTGCCAAATGCCAAATCCTATAAAACATATTCTAGAAGATTAAAAGACCTTGAGAAAGCAAACATGATTAAATTAACAGAGATGAACATGGGTGCAGAAGGCCGCACAACCAAGATTGAATATATCACGAATAAGAAATTAGCTGATTTTGAGTAATTCTAATAGTGCCCAACGCACTTCCCTACTAGACACAGTGGACAACACCGCGTTTTCTTTATAAATAAAGTTACCTATTTCTTTTATAGTGCATGGGTTTAAGGCCCCTTTTGCCCGTGCCTTTTTTTATTTTAAAACCGGCCAATAAAAAATCAAGGTAAACCTTGTGGAGGACGGAAAAAAATGGGAAAAGTAATCATGGATGTTGATGTTGATTTGGTTGCTAGGGTATTTAGCAAGACACTAAGAGGACTGCCAATAGAGGGATATGGAATAAGACATGCGGAGGTAATAACATGGAAGAAATAATAGGAATATACAATGAAGAGGATTTAACACTATTCTTGGAAAACGACGAGATATCAGATCATGAGGAAGCTTTCATGGAAGGTTATCTGAACGCTTGAACAGAAAGACTTAAATAACATTAAATAACATGACTTTGAAAACCTTTAACATAGAAGAAGCAATTTATGCGAAGTTTTCTCATTTCTGTAAAGAACATGGGATAAGCATGAGCAAACAGGTAGAGATGTTCATGCGTTCTTTTATGTCTGAAGAGCCAAAAGCCACGTCTGAATACCTAAAAAAACTTGGAAGAATAAGAAAAGGCAAATTTGTAGAAGTAAATAATTTTGCTGAAAGATACAAGTTATAATGGAATATTCATTAAAACTTTCTGAAGAAATTGATGAAAAATTCAAGAAACTAGAGAAGAAAAATAAAAAGCAACTAGAAATAGTAAATAAGAAGGTAAATCAAATATTAAAAAATCCATATCATTTCAAGCCATTAAGGGGGGATATGCATGGTGCAAGACGCGTTCATATCGATACCTCTTTTGTTCTAACTTATGAAATTGATGAAAATAACAAAATTATAAGGTTATTAGATTACGATCATCATGATAATATCTACTAAATAACTTTTTAAACTAATTCTCTTTTATTTTTATTATGAAATTCATAGCATTCACAGATTTGCACGGAGATTTGAAAAGATTAAAGCATCTAGAAGGCATGATTAAGGTAAAAAAGCCAGATATGTTAATTTGCGCAGGTGATTTTACTTTATTTGGCAGAAATATTGATTCTCTTGCAAAAAAATTGAATGATTTTAAGATTCCAATTGTAATTATTCCAGGAAATCACGAAACAGGGGAAGAGGTAAAAGCCATTTCTAAAAAATACAAGAATATAATAAATATCCACCACTTACTTTATGAAAAAGATGGTTACACTTTTTTAGGAATGGGTTTAGGCGGTTTTTCCAGGAAAAACAGAGAATTTGAAAAATTATTCCCAACAATAAATAAAAAAATAAATCCAAAAACAAAATTAATTGTTGTTTCTCACGCTCCTGTTGCAGACACAGCAACAGATGATATTGATGGCGAGCACGCAGGTTCATTTTCATTGAGAAAATTTGTTGAATTAACAAAGCCGGTTCTTGTTGTTGTCGGTCATTTACATGAATGTGAGCACACAGAAGATAAAGTTAAAAATTCTAGAATAATAAATCCTGGTGACGGAGAATTTGTTACAATTTAATTTCACGGGAAAGATTACCCCATAAATCCCCACTTACCGAATCCTTTGGATAAACAGTTAATCCCTGTATAACCTTCTGATACCTTTCTATGTTATCTTTTTCAAGCACATTTTTTTCTAGACTTTCTGTAATCCTACTAACATCTTTTAAAAATAAAGAATCATCAAGTATTTCTTGCTGTGTGTATAATACAACATAAGTTTTTAATGTTCTCTTGCAAAACCCAATACCTTGATTTATCATGTAACTTGCTATCACATCAAACTGCTTCGTCATCTGCACTTTTGTTTTTTTTAAGAATTCAGCATCTACAACTCTTCTTGCTTTTGTATCAATTATAATTATTCCATAATCTCCAACCAAAACATGATCAAGCTGAACTTTTTCATTTTTAAATTCAACATGCACATTATTAAAAAGCATTCCCTCAAGATTTTCAATTCTCTTGAATGCATTTATTGTTTTCATTTCTGCAATTGCCACCGCGGCATTATTATCTATTAATCCGTATGTTTTTGTTCTGTCTCTTAATTCAGTTCTGTTAAAATGTGCTGATTGCCTCAATGCTTCAATATTTTCGGGAGTATAATTCTCTTGTAACTGGTTTATTGCTCCAGCTACTCTCATTAGCTCTATTACACATCCTGATGTTCCAATTGACTTAATCATTGTTTAAGAACTCTTTTTTAAAAATTTAAGAGGAAAGTTTTACCTTTCCCCTATCACCACTTTATTCCCAGGACGAATTCTTCGTCTGAAAGTAATGTATTCTTAGAGCATAATTCATTTATATAGGTTTCGGATTTTTCAAAAGTTTTATTTTTTCATTTTGTATATTGTTATTGGAAAAATTTTTTATGTCAAGGACAAATCCTTGAGCACTTTGAAAATCAAGTGATTTTCTCAGTCCCAAACACGAGCGCCGAACAAATCACACACTTCAGTGCACTAAAAAATCGCTTTACGATTTTTGGTGCGTGAAAATCTTCGATTTTCTGCACAGAAAACTTTTAGTTTTCATGTGTGCCGAAAATCAGCAGATTTTCCAGCATGTGGTAGCGCATTGTGTTTGTGATTATCCTTGAGAAAGGTTTATAAATTTATGATATCCAGTATTGATATAGCAGATAAAAATTACCAATTCTTTAGGAGAGCAGAGGTGTAGGGGTAGTGTTTGTTATATCAACTAACAGAAAAGCTTAAATAGGGGGTTAATGTTATATAATCTAACATGATAACAAAAGAACAGATTCTCATTTTTAAGAAATCAGCGGATTCTTTATATTTAACAGCAGATTTTACTTCTGCAACCATTCTTTATTTTAAAACATTGTTTGCAATACAAGATTTTTTATTGCTTGAAGAAACAGGCGAGTCCCCAAAAGACCATAATGCAAGATTTAGGAGTCTTGAGAAGTATTTTCCAAATTTGTTCAAAGAATTAGATGTTGAATTTTCCACTTATAGGGATACTTATTCTAAGATAATTGACAAGGAAACCTGCAACCGCATGAAAAGGATTGTTGAAAATGACATTAAAAAATACAAAATTAATGAATAAACTAAAAGAGCTGTGCAAAGGCAGTGATGTTTTAGATATAATTCTATTCGGTTCTGCTGTCAGGGGCAATGAAAAACCAAATGATACAGACATTGTTGTAATATTTGAAGATAAAATAGACAAGGAAATGGAATATAAGATAAGAAAAGAGCTTGAAAAGCATTTTGATAATGTATCTATAATATCCAAAACATCCAAAACAGTCTTAGGTGAATCATTTGATGCACGAGAGAGCTTGTTGTTTGAGGGATTTAGTTTATTATCCCTAAATAATATTTCAACTAGCCGGGGATTTACAAGCTTTGGTGGTTTTAAATATGATTTTTCCAATTGGGATAATAACAAAAAAACCAAGTTTTATTATGCACTTAATGGGCGCAATGGTTCTATAGGTATTTTTAAGTCTTTAGAATGTATCAAGATGTCAGATTCTCTTGTTTTAATTCCTTTGAAAAACATAGATAAATTTAAAGATTTTTTAGAAAGCTGGGAAATTAAATACAAATATATTCCAATGTTAATTCCTGTTAGATTAGGAAGAAAAAGCATTTTAGAATAGGTCTGTCATCTGTTTAAGGAAATAAAATTCCAAAACCTATTTAAATTAACTAATTAAATTAAACCTGTAATGAAAAACATTTTCAACATGAATAACAAATTAATCATTTTATTTTTATTACTTTTAATTCTAACAGCCTGCACTAGACCAGCAGATAATGGTTCTACAATTGATAGTTCTAAAATATCAAAAGAACAAACAACCGATAGCCAAACCACAGGCACTGCCACAACACAAACAATACCTAGCCAAACAACATTAAAAGGCATAACATTAACGCCTAAATCATTCTCTTCAGCAGATTTTACAGAGTTTTTAACTAGAACTAAGAATTTTCAAATTGTTTCATGGGCAGGAGACTGGAATGCACTTCTAGATTCAAAATCTGCGCCTTATGTTTTAATGGAACTTTCTAAATCTTATAATTTCATACCTTTAATTGAAGTTCAATTTTTTACACAAGCAACTGGAAAACTTCTTAGGCCTCTTGATGAAGCTAATAAAAAATCATATAAAGATTCAATTGTAAAATTTGCTTCAAAATATAAACCTCAATATCTGGCTTTAGGCATTGAAGTAAATATGTATTCTTCTGATGATTTTATTCCTTTTTACAATGAGTGTTACACTGCTATTAAAGAAGTTTCACCTGATACTAAAGTGTTTACCATATTCCAACTTGAAAAACTTTCTGACTTTAGCATTATAGATAAATATAATTCAGATTTAATTGTATTTACAACATACCCCATTTTGAACTATAAAACACCTTCTGAAATACCTTCAGATTACTATTCTAAATTAAAATTTAATAAACCAGTTGCATTTACAGAAATAGGCTGGCCATCTTCTCCCAATACAGCTGAACAATCTGCTTATGTTTTAAGATTCTTCGATTTAACCAAATCTCTTAAGCCCGAGTTCTCTATCTGGTCATTTTTATACGATCAAAATACAATCTCTCCTTTTAATTCAATGGGACTAATTGACTCTAATAACAACGAACGAGATGGTTATAAACTTTGGATGAAGAATTGAGATTTGACATAATGTGGTTGTTGTTCTAATTGCACAAGATATTTAAGTCTATCAATGTTTAATAAATCTGAGGAATTAAAAATTGTCTAGCAAAAATAGATTTAATCCAATATTGTTTGAAAGAATATTAAGATTAGCTAGGCTGTATGTAAAAGCTTCAGAAAGAAATAAACCAATAGCAAAAGAATGGTTTAGTGTGGCAAAAGATGATATCCAAATTTCTAAATTATTAATTGATAATCAACATTATGCAGCATCAATTTATCATTTACAACAAGCTTTTGAAAAACTAAGTAAATGTTATTTTATATTATCTGGTAGAATGGAACCTGAACAAGCTAGGGACCATAAATTTATTTTAAATAGATTAAAAAAAGAAATTAAAGATGAATATATTAATAATTTTTTAGAGTTATCTAATTCAATAAATGAAACATCAATTAATCTAAGTGCCGGAGAACACTCTTTAGAGGTAATAGAAAAAAATGAAGATGAATTAAGACAAATAACCTCTTTAGAAATAGAAAAAATAATTAATTTAATGAATGATATTGAGATAAAATTATTGAATAGCCATTTTATTAAAGCTCTTGAAAAAAAGTTAAAACGAAGAGATTTCTTAAGAGGAATAAGGCATGTTATATTTAAAATAACCCATTTTAGGACTTCTTATTCTCAAGTAGAAGAAGCGACTGATACAAACCAAGTAAAATTGTATATAATGGGTAGTGTGATAAGCATAAAATTGCTCTTTTTAAGTTTGATTACTTATGTTCATTCTAATAGTCCAAGATATCCTTCAGTAAAAGACAGTACATTAACTTATTCAAAATATAATAATTCATTGGGAATTGTTGAGAAAACTAACCTATTAATCAATAATTTTAATATAATCACAAAATATATAGAAAATGAATACCTTTTAGAAAAAGAAACAAAATAAATTTTATATCTTCGCACACCATTCCAAAACCAATATAAACCTCTGATATTGTCAAGTTAGCGATACTTAGCTATTCCTGACAAATTTTATTAAATCCA
>CAYHUT010000007.1:0-17523 GCA_964359835.1 Candidatus Woesearchaeota archaeon | reverse complement strand
ATGGGAAGACGCCTTTAGAGGCTGCTAAAACTCCGGCGCTAGATTATTTCTCTTCTAAATCAAAAGCAGGTTATGTTCATACTGTTTCTGAGAAAGTTGCTCCTGAAAGTGATGTTGCTGTTGCAGCTTTGCTTGGAAATGATCCGTTTAAAGCATATACTGGTCGTGGTCCTTTAGAGGCTTATGGTGCAGGCTTGGATGTTAAATCTGGTGATTTATGTTTGAGATGTAATTTTGCGACTGTTAATTCAGCTTTTACAATAATGGACAGAAGAGTTGGAAGATCATTAATAACTAAAGAAGCAAAAGATTTGGCTAAAGCAATTAATAAACGTGTTAAATTGGATTTGCCATTTGAGTTTGTTTCAACAATACAACATAGGGGAGTTGTTTTAATTAGAGACCATAAATTATCCAGTAATATAAGCAATGTTGATCCAGAATATAAAAAAGTTGGAGCTTTTGGTGTTTCGATTTTAGATAAAGAAAAAAAAGTCCTTGAGGCCAAAGCTCTTGATCCTTCATCAGAGAGTAAATTAAGTGCGCGTGTTGTTAATCAATTTGTACAACAGAGTTATTGCGTTTTAAGTTCAAATGAAATAAATAAAAAAAGAAAGAAAAAATACTTGATGGAAGCAAATATTATTTTGCCACGTGATGCTGGAATTGGATTGCCCGAATTTATCAAGCATAAAAGTTGGGGGGCTGTTATTGGAATGCCTCTTGAAATTGGAATTGCCATGTGTTCAGGAATGCATGTTTTGAAATTTAATTACCCTGAGATGAAAGGCAAGGATGTTTATGAAAATTTATATGATGGCTTGAAAAAAACAATTTTAGCCAGTGTTGAAGCTGTTAAAGCTAAAAAATTTGATTCTTATTATATTCATTTTAAAGAAACAGATATTCCTGGACATGATAATAGGCCAGCGGATAAAGTAAAAATGATTGAGATGATTGACAGGGATTTTTTTGCGGAACTTAAAAAAATGGATAATGTTGAGATTATAGTTACTGGTGACCATTCTACGCCTTGCGAGGCAAAAAAGCATTCAGCTGATCCTGTGCCATTAATCTGGTATAATAAGAAATTTACAGGGGATGTTAACAGATTTACAGAGAATGAATGCAAAAAAGGCTCACTTGGAAAGATGTACGGGAAGGATGTTCTTAGGAAGGTTGTATTTTAATTAATACTTTCTAAATCGGAATATACTCCTTAATTCAGTTTCTATATCCTTATGAATTACACATATAGGACAAGATTTAGTCCATTTTTTATGAGAAGCTTTCACTTTATTTAGTGTTGACTTGAAATAATGCATTGCTAAACATTCAAGCTTCGAAACTTGATTAGGAGATTTTGCTAAGAATATATCAATTCTGTGCGCCCCCCTAAAATCTGTTTTATTGAAATGAGAAGCAGGCCTCCAATAATTTCCACCACTTTTACCGACATAAATACAATGGTGGTCTTTCCAAAAAGTGTATATGTAAGATTTATTTTTGGGGATTGTATTATTGAACCATTTTTTAAAATTATTTTGTTCTTCTTCCCAACCTCTACCTTTTATATTCCAAGATTGTTTAGGTAATACATTCTTTTTAAATTCAGAACTAAATACTTTTCTAATTATTGCGTTTGATGCTATTTCTTGTAACTTCTCTATTTCTTTATTTAATTTTTGCCTATTAAATATAGAAGGCTTACCTTGTTTCTTTAGCCCTACTGTAGATCTTAACCATCTTGTTCTATCTTCAAATAGTTTATCTAATGCTTTTTTAAAAGTTATTGAATGTTTCATTTTAAAAAATTAGTATTGAAAATCTTTAATCCTTGCATCCCAAGAGTCGTGTGGAATACTTTTTAGCATAATCTCAAAATGCTTCTTCTCTCCAGGGGCTATATCGCTACCGTCTACATATACATCCTCGCCAGTCACAACTTGCCCTTCTTTCTTTAACACACCTTCAACCTTAACATATTTTGCAGTTGTTGTGCCTTTATTTTCAACAAAACCTCTTAAGTATATCCAATCATACATGGTCATTTCACGAGTAACATCGCTTATGACAAGGTTCTTTTTTATGTTTTATAAGTCCTTATATTTTAAAGTATCAAGAGCTTCAGCGAGATTATCGTCCTTACTTAAAGTATCAGTGCTATAGATTATCCATTTATTATTTATTCTCATCAAAGAAAATCTTTTAACTTCTTTAATAAAAACCTCACCTGTCACTTTTTCCACTTCAGGGACATTATAAATTCCTTTAAAATCAGCAGTGATTGTAGCACCGATTAATACTCCGCTCTCATTTATAACGAGTTGAGGTTCGCCTAATTTTGCTTCTATTGTCTTAAATTTTAAGCTGCTACTATACACTTTTATAATTTCCGGAGGATTAGCTGATGTTGAAACGATACTTTCCATCTTTAAAACATCTTGATTTTTGACAGCATCATAAAAGGTATTTATTATGGTTTTCACTTGTTCTTTTTCAACAGTTTCATTATAAACAGGCTGAACCTTACAACCTGTTAAAAAGAGAATAGAAAATATAAAAACTGTTAAAAATAGGAGTATTATCTTCTTTTCCATTAAATTGCCCCATAAATTCATACGGTATATATACCAATAAGAAATATATAAGTCTTACGGTATACTTACAGTATGGTCAAAAATTATGTTAATGTATCAATTCCTTCTGAACTAATTAATTTGATAGATAAAACCTGGAAAAAAAGCAGCAAGGGTTATCGCTCTCGCTCAGAGTTTGTTATTTCTGCCATAAGAGATAAAATTGATAAAGAAGAAAACAATTAAGCAACAGCAAAATTAATGTTTTCTTTTTTAATGGACGTATGACCCAGATTTATTGTCAATGGAATTGTAACATCTTTTTCCTTGTTTTCAAGATTCATGATAAGTGATATGTAAATAGCATTTGGCTTGTAAGTTACAACCATTGCTGGTAGAACTAATGTTTAGCAAGCTCTTTTAAGAGTTTTTCATCTTCCTTTAAAACTAGTTTTTCAGCTAAGCCAAGTCTTCTTAAAAAAGTTTGAAATTCTTTTGAAATTTTACTTTTTTTCATTTTTACTCCTTTAATTCATTGAATATTTCTTTTATATAGCTTTCTATGTCATCTTCTTTTATTACATAAGAATTGTTATCAAACCACCGCTTTATCTCCTCTAATTTTACTTTACTTTCATATTCCGCTACCTTTATTATAAAAGGCACAGCTTCTTTATAATTCACCTTTAAATAACATCTTGAAACAAGCATTATCATTTTTGCGAATACATATGATGTCCTCTTATTTCCATCCATAAAGGGATGTTTTCTTGCAAATTCTGCAAAGATATATGCCCCAATTTTAGTGGGCATTAATATATTCCTGCCCATATAATTTAGTATAGAAGATGCTGAAAAATACAATCCCCCTTCATCCCTTATACCTTGTTCACCCCCGCTAAGTGCAATTATTTTTTGGTGTGTTTCATCTATTTTGCCTATAAAATAGATTATTTCCTCTTTTGTAACTTTGTTTAATGATACATCTCTCATATCTGATTTGCAGTTAGGACATTCTTTTGGCTTCATTTCATCTTTCCATATATAATTGCATTTAAAACAATGAAATATTGTTACCATATTAAAAGGTATTGATAGAGAGATTCAAAAACCTTGAGTAAAAATTTTGGAAAAACTTTCCATTTTGATTGATTGCACAAGAATATATCTACTTTAGAAGGCAAATATTTAAATGCTTGAAATTTATGAAAAAAGCATGTCAGATGATATGAAAGAAGCAGTGATTACTTACGAGACTCTTTATGAGGTTTTAAGGCTTGAGAAATATCGAGCTGAACTGCAAAAACTCGATGATAGTTTCTTTGAAAAATTAACCAAATATTTAGAGGAAAAGAAGGCGATTTTATTGAGTTCTGAGACTAAAGATTCTATGTTTGCAAGCCAGACTATAATTAAGACTAGAAAACAGATTGAAAATATTCAAAAATTGATTAAAGAGTTGTATGAAAAGAGAGAGAGCAAAATAATACAAATGGCGATGTATGCCTCTAGAATGGATGCTCAACCTGCAGAGATTACGGCGCTATTAAAGGATGAAAAAGAGATGTATGAAAGTGTTGTGGAACAGCTAAATTGCTTCAGATCAGGGGTTTTATATAACCTCATGAATGCGAAAAAACCCAAAATAATCAAACCAAAAAGTATTAAAATGGATGAAATGCCCCAAGAGGGTAACAAATTGGTGAGATTTATGCAAGCGGTGCCTCAATTTGTGGGTGAGGACATGAATGTTTATGGTCCATTTGAATCTGAGGATATAGCTAACTTGCCAACAATAATTTCAGAGATACTAATCAAAAATAACAAAGTTGAAGAAGTTAAATAAGGAGATATTAAAAATGAAGATACCCAAAGTAATGAAAACATATTGTGTACATTGCAAAAAACATACAGAACATACTGTAAGCCAGATGAAACCCAAAGGCAGAAGTTCTGCTTATCCATTATCTAAAGGTTCTGATTCAAGATTAAGAAGAAGAGGCCAGAAAAGAGGAGTTGGCAGTTTAGGAAGATATTCTAAACCTCCAATTGCAAGATGGAAAAGAACTGGTGCTAAAACAAGCAAAAAAGTAGTATTAAAATTACAATGTAAGACTTGTAAAAAAAGTTCACAAATGGGCAAAGGTCGTGCTAGAAAAGCAGAAATGGTTCAATAAGGAGATTAAAATGATAAAGAAAGAAAATAAAACTAAATTTTTAAAAATCAAATGTGAAAAATGCAAGAATGAACAACATATATTCAGCAATGCTTCTACAAAAGTAAACTGTTTAGTTTGCAATGAGACTCTGGCGATTCCTACTGGTGGCAAATTCAAATTACTAGTAAAGACCGCGGAGGCTTCGGAATAAATGTTCTATAAGAAAAAAGGCAAACCGGAGATAGGCGAGCTATTAATATGCACTGTAAAGAAAATTCTTCCTCATTCTGTTTTTGTTAGTATAGATGAATATGTAAATATTGATGGAATGATTTATATTTCTGAGATTGCTCCTGGAAGAATCAGGAATTTAAGAGATTATGTTGCTGAAGGAAAAAAGATAGTTTGCAAGGTTCTTAATATTAATCAACATACTGGAAATATTGATTTGTCAATAAGAAGAGTTGGCACAAGTTTTATGGTTCAAAAACTTAACGAAGCTAAGCAAGAAGAGAAAGCTGAAAAATTACTTCAGTCAATTGCCAAAGACTTAAAAATTGATTTGAAAGGAATATATAATGAATTTGGTTATAAGGCTATTGAAAAATACGGGACATTATATAATTTTTTCCAAGAGATTGCTGCTGATGAAGAAAAGATTAAGAAAGAAATTTCAATAAAACCTGAGATAGAGAAAAAATTATTTAGTGTTGTTAAAGAAAAAATCAAACCAACTGAAGTTTCAGTTTCAGGGACATTAAGCTTACAAAGTTATGAAGAAAATGGCGTTGATGATGTAAAAGAAATTTTATTTAAGATTGAAAAAAACGGAATAAAAGTATATTATCTTGGAGCTCCAAAATATAAGTTGGAAAATACCGGAATTGACCTAAAAGAAATTGATACTAAACTAAAGAAAGAGGCTGAATATGCAATTGAAGCTATAAAGAAGAAGAAAGGTTCTGGAGAATTTATAAAGGGAGATTAAGGATTATTAAATGACCAAGGAAATATTAATATGTGAGAAATGCAGTAAATTTACAATGAATAAAGATTGCAGCTGCGGTGGAAATGTGATTAATCCCAAACCTGCAAAGTGGAGTCCTGAAGATAAATGGGGGGAGTATAGACGTGCATACAAACAAAGAATTTCTGCTTAAAGAATTGAAAAAAGTTAAGATAGACAGGCCAATCATGATAGAGGGTTTGCCAGGAATGGGCAATGTTGGCAAGATTACAATTGATTTTATTATTGAGAGTTTAAAGGCTGAAAAAATAGCTGAAGTTTATTCACATTCATTTAATCATTGTGTTTTTGTGCAGGAAGATGGTTTAGCCGAATTACCTAAAATTGAGATATTTTACAAGAAAGTTAAGAAACAGGATTATATTATTGTTACTGGCGATGTTCAGCCTGTTGATGAAAGAGGATGTTATGGTTTATGTGAAGGCCTAATTGAATATTTTATGAGCAAAAAAGGTATTGAAATTATAACACTTGGTGGAATTGGTTTAGAAGATATACCTAAAGAGCCTCGTGTTTTTATCTGCGGAAATAATATTAAAATTGTTAAAAAATATAGAGAGAGAGGTGTTGGCGAGAATATTTTTAATATTGTTGGACCAATCCTTGGTGTTTCCGGAGTACTTGTTGGCGTTGCTAAAATACATAATATTCCTGCAATTTCCATACTTGCTGAGACATTTGGAAATCCGTGGTATTTAGGCGTAAAAGGTTCTAGGGAAATTATTAAATTACTTGAATTAAAATTAAAGCTTGGTCTTGATTTAAAAGCACTTGACAAAGAGATTAAAGAGGTTGAGAAAGAAGTTAAATTTAAAGTTGATAAATTACAATCAATTCAATCTGATGAAAATATTATTGAGAAGAAACATTCAACAAATTATATTGGCTAAAATGAAAACATTTACACAGCAATCAAACGCAGCAGATATTTCCATTTATTTAAATAAAGGAAAATGGTTTGTTTCAATTCTTAATAAATTTCCAATTATGGAAGCGAAAACAATTGAGCTGTGGAATGATTATGAAGATGCTGAGATAAAAGCCGAGAAATTATTCAAAGAACTTGTTGCTGGAATTGCTAAGAGATATAATATGAAAGAATTAATTGCTATTTGTATGAGATATTAAAACTCTGTCAATGATTTCTGAATTTTCTTTTTAGTTATTTGTTCTTCCTTGGAATCATTGTATTCTTTTATTGGAGCTGATTCTCCATCAATTATTGGAACTCCATAAACACCATCGTAACCAGCTTTTACTTGGATTTTTCCAAATCGATTATTTATAATTATAGAAGCAAGTTTTTGATTAGAGTCTTTTATTAGTTCATGTTCTGGAACATTTAATAATATATTAAATTCGGAATCAAATCTATTAACTAACTTATAAAATAATTCAAGATTCTTTTTTGACATGAGGGGTGATTTATTTGAGAGGGCAATTAATTCTGCTAATGGTAAAAGAGAATAAAAAGGAAGTGCATCTATAGGTTTATAACCTTCTTTTCTAGTTGCTAGCTCTTCAATACGGTGCATAACCCCAATTGTCAAGGGTTTATGACAGCGAGGGCAAATATTCTTATATTTTAGTGATTCCTGTGGAGAAAAGGAGATATTGCAATTGCGATGGCCATCAAAATGATAAATACCGTAAGAAGGATCAACCTCTACTGTTGCTTTTAATCCTTGTTTTGTTCTAAGTGCTTTTATTATATTTTCATATAGGGGTTGTTCAATATCAAATAATGTAGCTTCACGACCTATTCTCCAAGGCCAGAAAGAATGAGAATCTGAGCCTGAGATAAGGCTAATTTTATCTAAAAAAGGCAAACGCCAAAGCATTTTAGGATCAGCTGACAATCCTGTTTCAACTGAATGAATATGTTTTGTCTTTTCTTGATAACACTCTTCAAGAGAATTAAAACCTGATTTTGAGCCAAGAACTCCGAAATAGGGAGTAAGTATGTGAGCAGGAATAATTTCAATTGATTTGTCTATTTCCATCAAATCTTCCACCATATCCACGCAAGGATAGGATGCAAACATTGGACGGCCATCAGATTGTAATTTGCCGTGCTTTGAAAATAATTCATTTATTTGCGAGACTGTTTCAAAATTTTTTGCAAGAATTATATTATGAACTTTTCTTGGTTTATTACCATGCCTGAAAAAATTTGCAACTTCTGTCTGCAAAACAAATTGCGTACCTGATTTTGTTTTTAATATTCCAGAATCATCTTCTTTTAATTCCTGTTTTAATTCTTTTAACCAAAGAGGATGAGTAAAATCTCCTGTTCCCAAAAGATTAAGACCTTTTAATTTAGAGTATTTTTCAAGATTTTTAATAGTGATTGCTTTAGAACAGGCTCTTGCATACCTTGAGTGTAAATGTAGATCTGCGATTAGTTGCATAGAAAATAAAATAAAAAAAGAGAATAAAAAGCTATTGGTTTTGAATAAATTTACAAAGACCTATCAATTATTATTGATTTTGTTATATAATCTTTGTAAACATAGTCGAGCTCGACATTTATTGCCTTTTCAAATGTGGTGGACTGGACATTAGTTGTATCCACAGTACAGGTTATACGCTGTGAACCGCCAATTAATTTTATAATTCCCTCATTTGAATTTCCTGGTAAAGAGCAGGTTACAGGAGGTTTATTATCTCCATAAGTTACTTTTACATGCACATTATTTTGCAAGCCTGAGGCTGGATCGGATACGCATGTTCCTTTTGAAAGGAAACTTGGATCATATACTTCACCTTTTCCAACATTACCAAGTCCGATAACAACAAATAATGAATTTTTACCGCTTGGTCTCTGTGTTATTGAAGTTACTTGAACAGGCGCACCTGAATTTGAAGCTAATTTAGCTTCTTCTATTTTACATCTATCTGAAGTCAATGGACGAGCAGTTACATCCTTTCTTAAACATGTTTTTGCAATTGCTTGAGTATTATATTTATAACACATATTCATGCCAATGGAGTAGGGTTGTGATGCTGGGACTTTTTCCTTATAATTTGCTTCAAAGCTTATATCAACGGATTTTCCGCCTGGAAGTGCTTTGCCGGCAGTGTCACGCCTTATTTTTTCTATTGTAGCAATGTTTCTTTGATTTGGTGATTTTATACTAAATGAATCATAATCAATTCCATCCAATGTTACAAGAACTTCATTTGCTGGAACATCATATTCACCTTTATTTTCAATTACTAAAGACATTCTAAAAGGATTTGTACTATCATCGTAAACTTTTGCTGGAGGATCATCTGTTAAAAATGATGCAATTAAACCATCTTTACCACCTATAAAACCAGATGCAAGTGTTGCAGGTTTACCATCACTACATGCTGTTAAAAATAATAGGGCTATAAGAAATATTCCAATAAAAAAACTCTTTTTCATGCTAAAAATTGTTTTAATTTTTATCATTATTACTTTTCCTCCTTATTTATGCGATATTTGATTGCGATGATATTAATTTAATTGGCGGCAATGAAATTACTTTTTCAAAGCCATAACCAAGCTCTACCACAAATGAGTCATATAGGTATTCTTGGTCTATATTTACTGTTGCTCTGCAATTAATAACCTTTTCGTTTTCACGAAGCTCAAATTTCCCATTTATTAGAGGAGTACAGATGAATTCCCCTGAGCCTCCAATAAATCCTGGTTTAAATTCTACTTCTGGTTTAAATGAACTTACTTGTTCAAAAAGTGATGAACGCGGAATTGCTTGGCCCTCTTCTTTTTGGCTAATATAAATCTTTAATTTTACATTTGCCTCCGTTGGACTTATTGAACTGACTTCCTTTTCAATTTTTGTGACTTGTATTGGGAAATCGGGTTGTATAATATCTGTTATTGTTTGCGAGTTATCACAAGGAACTGGAATATTTTTTATGTTAGCATTCATACTTTTTATGCAGATTTGTGCTGCGGATTTTGAATCTACTGCATATTTTAAATGTGCTGAAATAATTGAAGTTTGAGTAATATCTTTTTGAATATTATCATAATAATAGTAACCGTTTCCCCCATTCGGGAATCCCACTCCTTGTTGATATGCACTTATTTTTCCTTCGGATAATGTTTCTGCAGTATCAAGATGTATATCTGCGCAGGCAGCTGATGGATCTGATAGAATTCCTACATTTCTAGCGCCAGGTGTATCTGAAAGACAAAGAACTCCATCTACGGGACTATTGCCAAAATTTGAAACTTTTGCCATAATTCTGAATTGTTCTTTATCAGTTAGTTCACCTTTTGGATAATCTACAAATTCAAGTTTTACACCTTTGCCTGTTACAATTGTGCTTCCTCCAAAAAGAGAGGATATGTCCGGCATTGTACAGGATGTAAGAACTAATAATAAAGATATCAAAATTAATATGTTCACCTTCTTTTGCATGGTATTTTAGAATAAATGATGTATTAAAAGCTTACGGAAGCACTTAAGCAATATTTGTGGCAATATCCTGCCTTTTAATTGCATCAACTGCAACAACTCTTTCTGTTTGATAAATATAAGTTGCTTCTGCTCTTATGAAATCATATTGTAATCCTGGACCTTCTGACAAGGTAGGTATTTTGAAATTACATCTAAAAGTCATATCCCTATTTTTTCCAAATAAATCTATGCATTGCTGCTCTGTTAATGAAGAAGATTTTAATGTTGCTTTATCACATTCTTTATTTGTTTGTGTAAGCAATGATTCTTTTAATTTATAAATTTTAAATCCGTCTTGATCAATTTGTCCTGTTGGATCAAATGCGCATGTTGAAGTAAATTGCTTATCCCCAAATTGTTGTTCGCCATCTAGATAAAATAATGGAGGGATATAAACATAAATCTCCTCAAGTTTTTTTAAGTTACCATTCCAATCAAGATTATTTGCAAGAGTTACACCAAATGAATAAGGTCTTGATTCAACAAATGGTTGCGAAACTAAGGTGCCAATGCCCACCTTTATTGGACCAGCTGTTGTTATTGATGTTATTTTTCTATCATATGTAAGCTGGGGATCATTTACCTTGTATAAAGTAAATGGTTCTTTTCCTAATTCTAATATTGCACTTAATTCACCTGATTGCATAAAATAAGTATTATGTGATGCTTTTGTTTTATATTCAAAATTAGCATACATCCTTGCTTGTTTAGATGTTTTTATTGGTTCTGTTTGTTTTAAATCTGGTCTTGCTAGTGTTACTTTTTCTGGTTGAATTCCTTTTGGAAATACACAACTAGCTTGTATAATTTCTAATTGGCCTTTGTATAATGTTGCTTCATTTCCCGAGGATGTTGTTGATGAAACAACAGCTGGAATTAAATCCCCATCATCTAATCTGCAACTAACAACAAGCTTTAAATCATCTTCAGGAGATTTTGCTTTAATAGTGCCTATAATTTCAATGGGCTCTCCGTATTGTGGCAAACCTACTTGCCTTAAATCTGAAACTTTTACACCTAAATCCGGATCAGTTTGTGTTTGTTCTATGTCTGATTCGAAACCGTAATTATAATTACCGTAAATTGCATCTTTTGCTGTTGTTAATCCAAGTTTTCCAAGAATAATTGCACCGGTGGATTCTACTGCTGTACTTGCATGTGTTGCCTGTGATGCGCCTAGACCGGACTGATAAAAATTAAAACCGGCTATTAAACCTATAATGATTAAAGATATTATTGTAAAACCAATTAAAAATTTGAAAAGCCATTTGAATAATGATCTTATCCATTGAGGGATTATAGAAATCTTTTCGCCTTCAGCAATTCTAACTGGAGCATTTACTGCCCATTTTGCAGCACCTAAACCAGCGCTAGCACCTTTACTTGCATAATCTTTAACAGCAGCTGAAGAAACAGCCATTATTCACCCCTTTTATTGTAATGTGACTTTTAGACCATTAATTGCAAAATCATTTGTTGGAACTATTCTTATAAAATTTGAGCCCTGGTCAATATAATCTTTTAAATCATATGTAAATTCAGATGATTTAGTCTGCATGAAAACATCTGCTTTGTTAACAGCTATTCTTGCTATTTTTGTTTCTTTATTATCATCTAGATTAATTTCTAATTGCACTTTTTTATTTCCTGATTTGATATTATCATATTGATCTTTTGAAACTGCGAAAGAGTAGGATGGATAGTCTGTTTGCTTTGCTTCTGCAACAACCTTTAATTCATTT
Organism: Candidatus Woesearchaeota archaeon; assembly: GCA_964359835.1. Lineage (GTDB taxonomy): Archaea > Nanobdellota > Nanobdellia > SCGC-AAA011-G17 > GW2011-AR18 > CAYHUT01. Next base: position 5,559 of record CAYHUT010000007.1, on the reverse strand, counting down.
AATGTGAAATCTCCGGCTTCTTCTAACACAAATAATATTTTGTTTTGTCCAGTCTTGAAATTATTTATATCTAAATCAAAGGATTGTTTTGTTGATGTGCACCTTATCATTGTTGAAAGTGCTGGAACGGGATTATCGTTGAAATAAACCTTTAAAGGTACTGTTGATTTTGGAAGTTTCATGTTGCATACTTGGAAGAATTGAACTGTGGCTGACTGCAATGAATCTTTTTCAACTTCAGCAATATTAAACATTCTTTCTTCTTTTGAGTTTATTAATTCGAATTCTTCTTTTAAGCCAATATCATTTAAAACATATTGATTTGTTGACCAGAAGGATAATCCTGGAGATGAAACTGAAAATACTAGTTCATTGTTTTTTTCTACTAAGAAAGCTTGAGGTATCTCAATTATTTTAACACCGTTTGAAAGTGTTTCTGAATAGAATTGGTTTCCATTAACAGATATTCTAAGCTCGCCATCTGCTTGAGCAACTCCAAAAAATAAAGAAACTTTGCTTAAATCTTTTTTATCAATATTAAAATGCAATGTTGGGAATGATTTAGAAAATAATCCTTTTGTTATTGAAATTGATTGAGCAATATTTAGTGATTTAGGTTCGTTTTTTATATAGAGATTAACAGGTATCATATTATGCTCTGTTAGTTCTTTCTGTTCTCTAGATACGAAACCCGGATTTTCTGATAATAATTCAAGTTTATCATTTATTGTTGAAAGAGTATTAGATGAACCGTTTTGGTTTAATAAGATGTCACGGTCTTCTGGAGGAATGAAAAGGACGTATAGAAGCATGGCAAGTGCAATTACAAGTATCAAAGTACCTACTGCTTTACCTTCCTGCTCGCCTTTTTTCTTAAACATAACCAAGGATTACATTTATTAATATATAAATGTTGTTATTTTTAATGGAAATAATCAAACAGGATTTTAGGAAAGGGTATGCACGAGTTAAAATAACTGATTTGGAGGATTTATGGCATCTTTCACAGGTTATTTTGCCGGGAGATTTGATACAGGGCAGAAGTGTTCGAAAGGTTAAGATTGAAACAGGTTCTGAGAAAGCGGTTGTTTCAAAGAAAACGATAATTGTGAAGATTGATGTTGAAAAAATAAGTTTTGATAAAAGTTTGGAGAGTTTACGTTTGAATGGAAAGATTGTAAATGAGGTAGATGATGTTCCTAAAGGAAGTTATCATAGTTTAGATGTTGGCCTTAATGATATGATTGATATTAATAAAGAAGAATTTTTAGATTACCAAATTAAATATTTGAAAGAAGCCAGTTCTGGAAAGAAGGCTAAGATTTTGATGATTGTGCTTGATCGTGAAGAGGCTGCTTTTGGTTTGGTTAAAGCACATGGAATTGAAATGCTTTCTGAAATTTCCGGAACTGTTGAAAAGAAATATGCCAAGGAGAAAATCAGCAAGGAATTTTATACAGATGTTATTAATAATATTGTTGAATATGATAAAAGATTTAGTTTTGAAAGTATTTTAATTGGTTCTCCGGCTTTTTGGAAGGATGAAATTTACAAGAAATTAACAGCAGATTTACGCAAGAAGGTTATTTTGGCAAATTGCAATCATGTTGGAAAATCAGGAATGAATGAATTGCTAAAAAGAGATGAGGTCAAGAAAGCTTTAACTGAGTCTAGAATTGGAATGGAAAGCTCTATTATTGAAAAATTACTTGTTGAGATTTCAAATAATGGAAAAGCTGTTTATGGTTTTAAAGAGACTAAAAATGCTGTGCTTTCCGGAGCTGTTGAGGTTTTAATGATTAGCACCAAATTTATTAGTTCGCATATTGAAAATGGTGGTTATAAAACTGTAAATGATTTGATGAAAGCTGCTGAGAAGAACAATGGTGCTGTAAAAATAATTAATTCTGATAATGAACCGGGACAGAAGCTAGATGGACTTGGTGGTGTTGCCGGGATTTTAAGATATAAGATGGAATACTAAATTAATTTTTTTACAAATCTTATTAATTTAGGCTGAGCTAAGAATAGTTTGAAGGCGAATTTGCTTGGAAAATCTCTGTCATATTCCTCAAGAATTGTTTTTGCATCTTTTTTGCTTAAATAATTTATTAGTTGATTGTAATCATCTGCTGTAAATCTGTTTAAGACTTTTCTTATTAATAATGCGTATCTCAAATCCTTGTTGACTTTTTGATTTAATGATTTTTCATATTTCTTTTTTTTGTTTATTTTATCAGCAATGCATTGTGCGGCAATTAAACCGTGAATTATTCCACCGTAGCTTGTTGCCTTGACCTGTGTTGCTGCATCACCTAATAAAAAGAGATTATATTTGATCTCGCCCTTGCTGTGCGCACCTTTGGTGTGCTCGCTGGCGGTTGAGCCAAATGTTTTTTGTTTTGGGTTGAAAATAGGAATTATGCCTGATTGATTTTGAATGGGTTTTATTTTGATATTATTTTCCTGTTCTATTCTTTTTATGAAAGCTTTGAATATTTCATTTGAATTATTTTTTGCTACGAGACCTATTCTAAAAATATTACTTTTTTCAGGAACTATCCAGGCAAATTCTCCCACGCCTAAGTAGATTGAGATTTGATTTTTTGGCAGGTTTAATTTTGCAGTTACTTGCTGGCCCATTGTAAATTCTCTTTTTTTGAATAGATTGTTGTTTCTTGCAACTAAAGAGTTTGGACCATCTGCGCCGATTAATATATCAAATTGTTTTTCTGTTGTTTTCCTTGATTTGGTTGTTATGGTGTTTTTTGTGTTGCTTAGATATTTTGTATTTAAATTGTATTTTGCTCCTGCTTTTTTTGCAAGGTTTGCTAAGTATTTATCGAATTTATCCCTGTGGATGATATAATTTGGTTTTTTGAAATTGAATTCTACTGAATTATTATTTGGTGCAATTATCTTGAAATTTGTAATTTTATTTGCGATGAATTCTTTTTTTAAAGGGATTATATTTTCAATTGAGCTTGTTATTATTCCGGTACATTGAATTGGTTGACCGATTGTTTTATGCTCTTCAATTACATTGACTTCATAATTTGATTTTGCCAACAAGTAAGCTAAATAGTTTCCAGCTGGTCCTGCTCCAATTATTGAAATGCGCATATTGTTTATTCTATCAACAGATTTATAAATATAGCCCTTCTTTTATGCCAATATGTTTGAGGTGATTATTTACTCAGTGATTTTTATTTGGCTATTTACAGCCAGTATTTTTGATATTAAAACTCGTGAAGTTCCGGACTGGCTTAATTTTTCTCTTATTGCAATTGGTTTATCAGCTAGTTTGATTTATTCAATTTTTTCTTGGGATTACTGGTTTTTTGTTTATAGTCTTCTTGGTTTAGCAGTTGCTTTTGTTATTGCAGTTATTATGAGTTATACAAAGCAATGGGGCGATGGGGACAGCAAGATGCTTTTGGGAATTGGTGCTTGTCTGGGTTTTAACTGGCACTTTGCTTTTTTTGATTTTGCTAACTGGCCGATTTTACTTTATTTCTTCATTAATAGTTTAGTTGTTGGTGCGGTTTATGGAATGTTCTGGGCATTTGGCTTGGGAATAGTACATAGGAAAGAATTTGTTTTGGAATTTAAGAAATGGAAATATTGGATGTTTGTTTTACCTTTGGCTTTTATTTTAGTGTTTTCAGTATTTAGTTTACTTTTTACTGCACCTTTTAATTTTATGTTTATTTGCTTGGTTGTTGCTATTGGAATTGGATTTTACTTGTTATTTTTTATTAAGATTGTTGAAAAGGCCTGCATGTATAAATATGTTAAAATTGGAAAGCTTGTTCCTGGAGATTGGACGGCTGAGATGATTAAGAGAAATGGTCGATTAGTTTGCAATAAAAAAGATGTTCTTGATGAAAAACAAATTAGTTTGTTTAAAAGATTAAAAGTTAAAAGTGTTTTAGTAAAAGAAGGTATTCCATTTGTGCCTTCATTCTTCTTAGGATTTATATTTAGCTTGATATTTGGGAATATATTGAGATTTTTGTTTTGAGAATTTCTTTAATGAGTTGTATTAACCTTTAAGTAGTTACTAATAGAAAGATTTAAATATAATAAAATATTGTTTTAGTTAATTAAAATTACAGGAGATAATCAAAATGGAACAAAAATTAGAAGGAAAGGTAAGTTATTCAGAGAGTCCAGCTCATGCAATTACTAAAACACTTAGAGCTAGAGGGTATGAAATTGCAGATCATTTAGGTCATGTCGTTAATCAACCTGAAAGTCGTTATTGGGGAATGATTTTAGGAATAATAGAACCAAGAGAACCTGTAAGGTTGTTTGGATTACCAATATGGTCTAGAAGAGGATTATTCATTGGAAGATTAGCAGTAGATTCTGAAGCATTAGGAACAAAAGAAAATACAAATTGGATTTTAGAAGTTTATGGCAGAAACAATGTCAAGAAATTAACTGAAATTATTAAAGAATATTCAGAAGCTAAAAAAGTTGATCTTCAAGTTAGATTAGAACGTGAACGATCCCTGGAAGAATTATATGCTAGTGATTGTGATTGTCTTTAGAAGTTTATATTTTATTTTTTAAATTAACCCTTTCTTTTCATCAGTCGTTCAAATGAGGCTTTAAGAATATCTGGATTTAATGGTTCTTGTGGCTTTTCTTCTGCTTTTTTAATTGGAATGTTTTCTATTATTTTCTTTTGGATTAGTTCGAGTTCTTCTGGGCTTGTTTTCTTTGGTTTCCAAGTCAAAAAAACTTCATCGCCTTTTAGTCTCGGCATTAAATTGAACATTAAATGCTGCAATCTCACACCTGTTACTTTTCCTGATGAGAAAACTATTGATGAGCCTTCAAATAATTTTAATAAAGAAACATTTAATTTTCTTGCTATTTCATAGAATTGCTGTTGTTCTAGCTCAGTTAGTTCTATTAATGTTTGAATGTGTTTTTTTGGGAATAAAATCATATGGCCTGGATTTGCAGGATTGATTTCTAAAACGGCTAAGAAATTTTCATCTTCGTAAACATTAGAGGTTTTTATCTGCTTTTGGACCATCAAGCAAAAAGGACATTGCTGCGGCTGAGATTGCTGTTCTTCTAAATTTTCTAAAATTTCCTGTTTTTTCTGCTCTCTTTCTGACTCAGGTAATTTTTGTAGAACTGAATTAAGTTCATCTAGTTGCTCTGGTGAGAGATCCATTTTACTTTTTCCTCTTCTTCAATCTTATTAAGTAATAAATTAAGACTAATATTAGTATTAATGTTATTGCTGGAAAAATTAATGGCCAAAAATTAAATGATGTTCTTGCTGCTGTTTGCGCCATTGGTATTGCTGCTGCTAATGTTCCTTCGGCTTGTTCAAATGCTGCGGAGGATGACATTTTTTGACTAATACCTGCTACTCTTGAAGTGAATAATGTTACAGCTGTTCCTACTAAACTTAATCCTAGCAAAGATAATGTAATCCAAATTCTTTTTCTTTCAGGGTAAATCATGCACAAACCTTTTTCAGTTATTTTATAATATTTCCACTTTCTTCCTTCTTCTAGCTTGTTAATCATTGCA